>DBBA01000372.1 GCA_002291955.1 Rhodobacteraceae bacterium UBA996
TCTCCCCGGCCCCGCGGGGGGGCGCGGCCCTGCGCCTCCGCGACCGCGGGGCAAGCGTCGGGCGACCGGGGGGCGACCTCCTCGGGCCGCCCGCCCCGCTTCGCCATGCGCGCTGCCTGCTCGTCATAGGCGGCGACGGCCGCCGCCTCCGCGCGGGCGGCCTGCGCCTCCCTCCACAGGGATGCGGCGTACCCACTCAGGCTGAGGTCTGGCCTGCCGCCCGCCCCCTCGGCTGCGCCATCTCCTGATAGAGCACCGTAGCTCCTGTTCCGGACCGGGAAGGTCCAGAGCTCTCGGACCCGCCGCTCGGACACCACCGCGGCGACGGAGAGCGCGGCCTGGGTGGGCCGCTTGCCTTCGCGAGTCAGCGCCTCGGCCGCATCCGCCAAGCGGGCCAGGGTGGCAAGCGTGCGGCCCGTTGCCGTCTCCGCCCCAGCGATGGCCTGCTTCTCGGACAGGGCCATGTCGGGGGAATGCAACGGGCGGTCACGGCCGCGCGCCACCCGCTCCACCGCCCGGCGGGGGTTCCAGCGCTTGGCCATGAACCTGGCGATGGACCGGGCGATGCCCGCCACCTCCTTCGGGGGCAGGGGTTCGGAGAACTCCAGGTTGAGGCGCATGGCCTCGGCCAGGATCGCCGACCGGTCCTTCTCCTCGCGGTCGTAGGCCCAGAACCGCGTCCGGTCGAAGAGGATGCAGTTGCGCCCCAAGGGGTTCGGGTCGGGCCGGCGCTTCTTCCGGTCCTTCCACCAATGACCCTTGTTGATGGGGGAGGACGCGCGCGCCTGCGCCTCGGGTTCGTGCCACCACTGCGGGGCCAGGGCGGCCACCACGTCGCGCAGCCCGACCGGCCCGGCCCCGGGCAGGGTGTGCCAGCAAAGGCCCTGCTTCACGATGTGGGCGTGAAGCTCGGGGTGGATGGGTGCGGGGCCGCGCTGCCGGAGGTTCCCCTGCACGGCCGCGCGCGTGCCGAAGGGGTTCTTCATCACGCTGCCGGCGGGCAGCTGCGTCGCGCCCATCGCGGCGGCGAGGAGGCGGCCGGCGAGGTCCGCGATGATCCGCGCCCCCTCCTGCTTCGGGTCGTGGCGGTGGACGGGGCGGGCCAGCGGGAGGCGCGTGGCGGCGCGGCCGCTCCACGGGTCCAGCACCAGCGCCGGGCGGATGGCGGCCGGCAGGGCGAGCCAGCGGTCCAGCGCCCCCGCGTGGTCCACGTCGCCGCCCAGCTCGTTGATGAGGTCGGCCGTGTCGAGCGCCAGCCAGGGGCAATCGATGGCCTCCTCGACCCAGAGGACGGAGGTGGCCGGGTCGCCCCCGCCGACGCTCCGGAGGTTCTGCGAGCACCGCGCCCTGACGGGCAGCCGGGGGACAAGGGCCGCGGCCAGCCGGGACAGGTGGGGGGCCACCTCGACCGCGCGGGCCACGGCCGCCGCGAACCGCTGGGGGTGGCGGGCGATGCCGGGCGGGCGGCTCGCGCGAGCCGATTTGTCAACATTGGTCGCCGGGCCGCAAATCGCCGCGCCCCGGTCGGGGGCTTCGAGAAAGGTTGTCCCGTTGGCCCTCACTCAAGGGCCAGAACGGGGTCCTTGTATCCAGCGGTCGGCCGCACGATACTCACCTCGGTTACTGGCATAACCATCTTGTGCCGGGCGCTCGCATGACGTCCGGTCCTTTGAAGGGTCGGGGAGCAATCCCCGACCCTTCGTCGTTTCTTGCCTTCCCGCGGTCGCGCCCCCGACCATGAGGAAAAAGGGCAGAGACCGGCATGTCCCGTCTGATTCTGGCCGCCTGTCTCGCGGTTGCTATGGGCGGGTGCGTCCCGGCCGACGGCTTCACGCCCAACACCTTCGAGGCGCGGCAGGCCGCGGCGAACGCGGCGTGGTCCAGGGACATGATACGCGCGGGGCGGCGCGCGCCCCTCACTGAGGCCCAGGTCCGCGACCTCATGCGCGACCCCGATAGCGTCCGGTTCCGGCACGTGGTGCGGAGTCCGGACACGGGTGCTGTGTGCGGACTGATCAACGCGCGGAACGGTTTTGGCGGCTTCACTGGCGAAACGCCGTTCATCTACTTCCACTCGCAGAGCCAGCGCGTCCCCCAGCTCTTCACCGGCTCACGCGTCATGTCCCTGACCGTCGCGTACATCGAGGCGCACTGCGCGGGCTGACCCGCCGCCCGGCCGACGCGCTGCCAGCTTCGCAGCGCCCGGGCGCAGCGGTAGCGTGGCCGCGCTCGCACAGCTGGAAGTTTCATGACGCTTCGCCGCTTCCTCCTCCAGGGTGTCCAAGACGCGACCCACGCCGACGCGGTGGGCAGGGTCTTCGCCGCGGATGCCATCGAACGCGGCCTGATCAGTGTCGCCTTTGTCACGCGTGGCGGCGTGGACCTGATCGCCGGCGCCCTCGCGCCGCACGCCGACCGGACAACTGTGTTCGCTGGGATCAGAAACCCGATAACCAGCATCCAGGGGATGCGAGCGCTGCGGGGCTTGGGCGTGCGCCTCTACGCGGTGGACACGGCCAGCCCCCGGATCGTCTTCCACCCTAAGGTTTACGCGGCCTCGGGCGGGGCTCGTGCGCGGGTCGTCGTCGGGTCGGCGAACCTGACGCGCGGCGGCCTCGGCGGGAACGTCGAAGCCAGCATCGTCGCGGACCTCGACCTGACGGCGGCGGCCGACGCGGCTTTCCTCAAGGAGGTGAGCGACGCGCTTCTAGGGATGCCTACGGCCCATCCCGAACACGTGATCGCCGTGACCTCCGACGAACAGTTGCAGGAGATGTTCGAGCAGGGCCGCCTCATTGACGAGGCGCTTCCGCCGCCCCCGCCGATCATCGGTCCGCGCGGCGGCGCGAAGCGCGAGGGTTCCGCCCTCAAGCCGATCAAGCTGCGGACGGCCGCGCCCGGTCGGCCCAAGGTGCCGCCCGTCGCGCCCCCACCCCCGCAGGCGGATGAGGTTGGCGGGGACGAGACCGCGCCCCCCGTCGGCGCGGCGGGGGAGTTCGTGCCGGTCTGGGAGTCCGACCCGCTGACGAACCGCGACCTGAACATCAAACAGGCGGGCACCAGCACCAACCCCACCGGGTCGATGGGGTTGAAGCGCGGTCGGCTGCCCAAGGAAGTCAACTTCCGCCGCTACTTCCGCGACAACGTCCTCGCGGCCTTGCCCTGGGCGACCCACCCCAAGGAGGCGGGCAAGGAGACGACGACGGGCCGGTTCACCTTCGTGATCCGCGGCGTGAACAAGGGAACCCTGGCCCTCTCCATCACGCACGACAACCGGACCAACACCGTCATGTACCAGCAGAACCAGTTCATGACGACGCTGCATTGGGGTCAGGCGCGCGCCCTCGTCGCGGACGCTGGGCTGCTGGAAAGGACGCTCACCCTCTACCGTGGCGCGGCCGACCCGACGCGGTTCCTCATCGAGATAGACTAGGGCGTGGACTCAATG
>DBBA01000367.1 GCA_002291955.1 Rhodobacteraceae bacterium UBA996
ATGGGCACATCCTCGCCCTGCACGACACCATAGGCGTCCCCATAGCGTCCGTCGAACGCCGCCACCGGCGACGCGCACAGCGCCAGCATCACCGCCGCGCGCCTCACCCCTGCAGCGTCACGCCCAGGTGGCGGGCGACGGTGAAGATGTCCTTGTCGCCTCGCCCGCACATGTTCATCACGATCAGATGGTCCTTCGGCAGCCCTGGCGCGATCTTCATCACATGGGCCAGCGCATGGCTGGGCTCCAGCGCCGGGATGATCCCCTCGAGCCGGCAGCACAGTTGGAACGCCTCCAGCGCCTCGGCATCGGTGATGCTCACATACTGCGCCCGGCCGATGTCGTGCAGCCAGGCATGTTCAGGCCCGATCCCCGGGTAATCCAGCCCCGCGCTGATCGAATACCCCTCCAGGATCTGCCCGTCGGCATCCTGCAACAGATACGTCCGGTTCCCGTGCAGCACGCCCGGCCGCCCGCCCGTCAGCGACGCGCAATGCTCCATCCGGTCGTCCACACCCTTGCCGCCCGCTTCCACCCCGATGATCCGCACCGACGAGTCATCCAGGAACGGATGGAACAACCCCATGGCGTTCGATCCGCCACCGATGGCCGCAATGACCGTGTCGGGCAGACGGCCCTCGGCGGCCATCATCTGTTCCTTGGTTTCCTTGCCGATGATCGACTGGAAATCCCGCACCATCGCGGGGTACGGGTGCGGCCCCGCCACCGTGCCGATGCAGTAGAACGTGTCGCGCACGTTCGTCACCCAGTCGCGGAGCGCATCGTTCATCGCGTCCTTCAGCGTGCCGCGCCCGCTGGTGACGGGGATCACCTCGGCCCCCAGCAGCTTCATGCGGAACACGTTGGGCGCCTGCCGCTCCACGTCATGCGCGCCCATGTAGACGACGCACTTCAACCCGAACTTCGCGCAGACGGTGGCGGTGGCCACCCCATGCTGCCCCGCCCCGGTCTCGGCGATGATCCGCGTCTTGCCCATCCGGCGGGCAAGGATGATCTGCCCCAGCACGTTGTTGATCTTGTGCGCGCCGGTATGGTTCAGCTCGTCGCGCTTCATGTAGACCTTGGCGCCCCCCAGATGCGCCGTCAGCCGTTCCGCTTGGTACAGCGGGCTCGGCCGACCCACGTAATGGGTCCACAGGTCATGCATCTCGGCCCAGAAGGTCGGGTCGGTCTTGGCGAACTCGTACTGCCGATCGAGCTCCAGGATCAGCGGCATCAGCGTCTCGGAGACGAACCGCCCCCCGAAGATGCCGAACCGCCCGGCCTCGTCAGGCCCCGTGCGATAGCTGTTGACCAGATCCTCGGGCATTGTCCGGCGCCTCCCCCTGTGACCCAGCGGGTGTAGGGCAGGGCCGGGGGCCGGGCAAGGGGCGGGGGATGCGGCTGGGCGGGTGGCGACTTTACGAACTTGACGAAGCCAGCGTAAAGCCCGATCATATGCCTGTCAGGGATCGCGAGAATGACAGCCAGCAAGTCTGAACAAACCTCAGGTTGCAAGTCCGCCCCGAACAAGGGACGAGGGGTTCAGGTGACCGCATCGGGCAACGGCGCCTCGTCCCGCGCCGCAAAAAGCAAGGGCAAGGTCACACCCAGCGACTTGGCGACGCTCGGGCGCATCATTTCACACGACGGGGCCACGGGTCGAATCTTCGGACAGATCGTCAAGAAGATGCGCGTTCGAAGCAAGGAAACCGCAGGTCCAGTCATGCTTCGTCTCGAAATCAGGCCGGACCTCAGCGCAAAGGTCGAAATTGACGACGTCAGTGCCGACTTGCGTTCAGTGGAACCAGATGACACGCGCGAAGTGGATACAGCGCTGGCCGCAGCCCGCGCACGCGGACGCCATGCCGTCGCCCGGATCGTGGCGGGACCGGACATGCTCAACGCCGATGCGATGGCCGACCGTCTCGGCGTCAGCCGCATGACCGTCAACACCTGGCGCGACAAGGGCGTGCTTCTCGGTCTCGCC
This sequence comes from Rhodobacteraceae bacterium UBA996, assembly GCA_002291955.1. Taxonomy (GTDB): domain Bacteria; phylum Pseudomonadota; class Alphaproteobacteria; order Rhodobacterales; family Rhodobacteraceae; genus UBA996. The sequence goes on from DBBA01000367.1 coordinate 1,991, forward strand.
GGGCCGAAGCGGGGGTTCCGCTTTCCCGACTGGCAGCTTGACGACGCCGGACGGCCGTATGCCGAACTCGCCACGTTGCATGACCTGCTCGGCGACCCTTGGGCGGTCTATCGCTTCCTTGTGCAGTCCCACGGTGAACTCGACGGCGCGACGGGGCTTCAGGCGCTGCAAGCCGGTCGGGGCAGCGCAGCCCTTTCGGCCGCAGAAAGCATCGGACGGGACTTCAGCTGAATGGCGCCACCCGGGCCGCCGACGGGCTTTGTGTCCTCGACGCTCGACCTTGCCGATGTTCCCGCCGGGGCCCGGTTCGGGCGCATCTATCTGTCGCGCTACCCCGATCCCCTCGGCATCGGAAAGACGCCAAGCCGCTTCAGCGACTCGCGCCGCAGGTCCGAGGCGAACCGCTTCGGGGTCCTCTACCTCGGCGAAACGCTCAAGGTCTGCTTCCTTGAGGCGATCCTGCGGGACCGTCGCGATGGCGAAACCGAAGACCTACCCATCGCCGAAACCGAGCTTGCCGCGCGCAGCTACGCCGAGGTCGAGGTCGCACAACCGCTCCGCCTGATCGACCTGAGGGGCGATGCCGCGATCCGCATGGGGGTGCCCTCGGATGTGGCCCGATCCTCGCAGCAAAGCGTGGCGCGCAAATGGTCCGTCGCCTTCCACGAGCACGCCACGCAGGTCGACGGGATCATCTACCCGTCACGGCTGAACACCCAGACCAACCTCGCGATCTACGACCGAAGCATTCCGAAACTCCGTGCTGCCCGCACCGTGGACCTCCTGCGCGCCCCGGGCCTTGGGCGGGTGCTGGACGATCTCAAGGTCGCACTGGTGTAGACGCCCCCCATGCCCAATCGCCTCGCCCACATCGCCTTCCTCGTCCCCGACTATGACGAGGCCCTCGCCTTCTTCCGCGCCATCGGCTGGGACTGCCGCGAAGACACCGACATGGGCGGCGGCAAGCGCTGGGTGCGGGTGGCGGCCCCCGGCGCGGGGACGGAACTGCTGCTGGCGTGTGCGGCCGACGACCGGCAGGTGGCGGCCATCGGGGCGCAGGGCGGCGGGCGGGTCTGGCTGTTTCTGGAAACCGACGACTTCGACGCCGACCATGCCCGGGTTCGGGCCGCGGGCGCGACGTTCGAGGAGGCACCCCGGGACGAACCCTATGGCCGCGTCGCCGTCTGGTCCGACCCCTGGGGCAACCGCTGGGACCTGATCCAGCGCACGTAAGGTGGGGCGCGTAGGGTGGGGCGCGTAGGGTGGGCGATCCGCCCACCATCCCGCCGCTGCCCGACCCATCCCGCAACGCGCACCGCGGGAACCTTGCGGTCACAGAAGTTTACCAGACCCTACCGTGCACAGACCTTTCCGAACGATCCCAACAGCTTGACCCTTTGTGCACATGTGCACAAACCCGCGCCTGCCCGCGACGGGACGATTTTCCGCCCCGCGCTGAAACTCTCGCCCGCCGCCACCCGTTCCTCCTCGGGAAGGCCCCGCACCCAGGCGGCGCCCCAGACCGGAGGATGCCATGACCACCCGAACCCTTGCCACCGCCGCCGTCCTGATCCTGCTCGCCCACGGCGCCCAGGCCCTGCCCGCCGTCGGCCTGACCGGCGACCGGACGCTGGTCCTGTTCGACACCGACACCGCCGCCACCACCGGCACCATCGAGGTCTCGGGCGTGACCCGCCTTCTCGGCATCGACCTGCGCCCCGGCACCGGCCAGGTCATCGGCGTGACCGACACCCAGGACATCGTCGCCATCGACCTGGCGACGGGCGCCACCACCATGGTCGCCGCCATGTCCGCCATGCTGCCGGTGGCCGCCGACGCCCCCGTGGTGGTCGAGTTCAACCCCGCCGCCGACCGCCTGCGCTTCATGTCGGGCACCGCGAACCACCGGGTGAACCCCGATACCGGCGAGGCGACGGTGGACGGCACCCTCGCCTACCTGCCCGACGATGCCAACGCCGAAGCCGAGCCGATGATCGCCGCGAGCGCCTACATCAACAGCTTCGGCAAGCCCGAGGCGACCGCGATGTACAACATCGACGCAGGCCTGTCGGCGCTGGTCCAGCAGGCGCCCCCGAACGACGGCACGCTCAAGACCATCGGCGCGCTCGGCGTGACACTGGAGGGACCGGTGGGCTTCGACGTGGCGACCACCGCCGACGGCACCAACACCGCCTGGCTTGCGGCGAACGGGGGCATCCACACGGTGGACCTGGCCACCGGCGCGGTCACGGCGTCGTGGATGCTGACCGGCACCCCGGGGCCCCTGCGCGACATCGCCGTGCTGACCGCGAACTGACCCCCCCACCCCCACGGGCAGCACGCATGCGGACCCGCTACGGCGGGTTCGCGGCAACCCCGGCCGGTCCCTTGCCCTGCGGCGCAAAGGTCCCGGCCGCCACCAGATACCCCAGCACGCAGCCGATCACCCCGATCGCCAGCGGCAGGTGATAGCCGAACCCCACCTGCAGAAGCGCCGCCGCCGCGAGGCAGGAGATCAGCGTGCCCAGATCCCACCCGCCCTCGGCCACCACATGGAACCGCAGGGGACAGGGCGACTGCCGGGCCAGCGTGTAGACCCGGGCGTTGAAGGCGGTCGCATACAGCGGCCAGGCCAGCGCCACCGCCGCGTTCGCCGCCAGCGCCGTCGCGGGCAGCGGATAGCCGAACACCCGCGCCAGCGCCGCCACGGTCAGCGCAGCAAAGCCGATGCGCACCGCCACCAGCCCGTTCCCCAGGTCGATGAACCGGCCCAGGAACACCGCCGCAAACGCCCCCACCACGCCCGACAGCGCCATCGCCCCGCCAAAGGCCGCGAAACTCGACCCCAGCGTCAGGAACAGCGCGATCAGCCAGGTGAAGTGGAACGCCCCCGTCCGCAGCCCGTCGGTGAACAGCAGAAGCCACGCCTGCCGCCGGGTCGCGGGCGCCACCACCGCGTCCGACGCCACATGCGGCGACGGACCCAGCCACACCGGCACCGCCGACAGCGCCATCGCGACCCCGACGGTTCCGAAGGCGACCAGCGGACTGAACACGGTCAGAAGCAGGCCGGTCACCACCGGGGCGACGATCCCCATGGCCATGCCGATCACCTCGATCACGCTGGCCTGGGCGCCGCGGGCGTGGTTGTCGCCGATCAGGGCGACATAGGAATGGTAGGTCGTCCAGTACAGGCTGCTCGAGAACGCCCACAGCACCAGGTAGCCCACCAGCAGCGGCCCGACCCCGGTGATCTGCGACAGGACCGGGAACGTCGCCGCCTCGACCAGGGTGGCCGCGACCAGCGCCCGGCGCAGCCCAACCAGCCGCACCAGCGGCAGCACAAGCATGCGAAAGATCATCCGGCTGCCGAACATCAGGGCGATGCACACCAGCACCACCGGCGCCGGGATGCCCGCATGCAGCAGATAGACGAAGGCGAACGCCTCGCCCCCATGACCGGCAAAGGCCTGCAACGCGACATGCAGGTAGACCCGGTTGAACGCAGGGCTGGCGAAGTGGCTCACGATCCGCCCGACGCGGCCGCGACAAACGCGCGGATCAGGTCCGCGTCCTTGACCCCCGGCGCGGCTTCCACGCCCGAGGATACGTCCACCTGCCGCGCCCCGGTCAGCCGCACTGCCTCGGCCACGTTGGCAGGCGTCAGGCCACCCGCCAGCATCCACGGCACCGGCCAGCGCCGCCCGGAGATCAGCCGCCAGTCAAAGGCCACACCATTGCCGCCGGGTAGCGCGGCCCCCGGCGCGGGCTTGGCATCGACCAGAAGCTGGTCCGCCACCGCCGCATAGGCATCGAGCGCAGGCAGATCGTCCGCGGTCGCCACGCCCACCGCCTTCATCACCGGCAGACCGTTGCGCGACCGCAGGCTTGCCACCCGGTCGGGCGGCTCGTGCCCGTGCAGCTGCAGCATGTCGATCGGCACCCGCGCCAGCATCGCCTCGACTGCGGCATCGCCCGCATCCACGATCAGCGCCACCTTGGCGATCCCCGGCGGCACCTCGACGGCCAGCGCCCGCGCGGCCTCGATGTCCAGATGGCGCGGCGACCTGGGGAAGAACACGAACCCCACATAGGCCGCCCTCGCCGACACGGCCGCAGCCACATCGGCGGGCCGGGTCAGCCCGCAGATCTTCACCCGGACAGCCATGGGGCTCAGGCCTTGCGGCCGCCTCCGTCCAGCAGCGCCAGCACCTCGTCCTGCGACCCCGGCGCAGGCTGGCGCAGCGACTTCACCTCGCGCTCCAGCCGGGCGCTTTGCCGACGGTGCGTGTCGGCGGCCACCCGGTGCTTGTGCTCGCGCAGCCACTCCCAGACGAAACCGACGACGATCCCCGCCACCAGCGCGGCAAAGATCACCACGAACAGCGGCAGCGACACCGACCACGAGAACCCGGTCAGCGCCGCCACGTCCGCCGGCAGCAGGTTCAGCGTCACCGCATCGCGGTTGGCCACCGCCACTGTGATCAGCACGACGCCCAGCGTCCCCAGGAAAAGGTACCGCAGGTAGCGCATCGCCTACTCCTTGCCGTTCAGCCGGTCGCGCAACAGCTTGCCCGTCTTGAAGAACGGGACATGCTTCGATTCCACCGGCACGCTGTCGCCGGTCCGCGGGTTCCGCCCCGTCCGCGCATCGCGCTTCTTGACCGAGAACGCGCCGAACCCGCGCAACTCGACCCGGTCGCCGCGCGACATCGCGTCGATGATCTCCTCGAACACCGTGTTCACGATGCGCTCGGCGTCGCGATGCGACAGGTTGGGGTTCTCGTCGGCAATCTTCTGGATCAGTTCCGACCGGATCATTCCCCAATTCCCCTCGTGCCAGATGCGCGCGCCGGGCCACTCGTCCGGGGCCCTTGGCGCGACTATAGGCCGTTCCGGTGCAGGGCGGAACCGAAACAAGCCGGGGCAGCGCCGGAATCTCTGCGCTAACGGGCTGAATTTCGTGGATAAAGGATACGCGCCGTCGCGAAGCCCCGCGGCAAGGCTCTGCCGCAGCGCGGCATCCACACTCCCGATTCGCGCCCTAGCCCGCGACGCGGGCCAGCGTCGCCGCCGTTTCGGGCAGCCGCGCCAGCGTCCGGTCCAGCCGTTCGCGCCACCGCGGACCGCGCCCGCGCGCATCCTCCCAGGCCTCGGCCAGCTCGTCCGGCCGCTCCTCGGCCAGGACCTCGACCAGGAACGCCGCCTGCGCCCGGTCCTTGCGCGCCTTCAGCGCATCCGGCCCCTCGCGCCGCCGGTCGGCCACGATCAGCTTGTGCACCGCAAAGCGCTCGGGCCGGGGGATCTGCACCAGCACGCCCGACCGGTACAGCGCCGCCGCCTTGATCGGGTCCGCGATCAGGAAGTCGAGGTCGTTCAGCGCCTGCGCCGACACCCCCAGCGGGGGCAGGTCGCGAATGCCCTCGTCCCCGAAGGCGGGCGTCAGGAATTCCACCAGCGTCTCGCGGCGGGTCTGCCGCCAGCGCCATGTCCGGCCCGGGTCCAGCGAGGGGACGGGTTCGAACTCCAGCTGCGCCAGCGTGCCGGACACGTCCTCGATCACCCGGTCGCCCAGCGCCAGCGACAGCCGCTCGAAACTCGCGATGTCGATGTCGCCGGTCTGGGCCAGCGTGTCGCTGCTGATCCGGACGCCCAGTTCCCCTTCGTACAGCCGGAACGCGATGGTGCCGACCAGCGTCCCGCCCAACCGGAACACCCCGATCCGGGCCAGCGCCGTGACCAGACTGCCCGTCAGGTTGTCGAGCCCCGCATACCCCTCGCTGCGCAGGAGCCGCGCCAGCCGTGCCCGCTCGACCCCGCGCGTGCGGGACGCCTCGCGCAGGGTCGCGGCACGGGCGAGCCGTGCCTCAAGCTCGGGTGTCGCCTCGCCCAGATAGCGCGAGACGACCTTCGCCCCCAACCGGTAGCGGTCATAGAGATAGACCCGCCCATTGCGCGCCTTGCGCTCGATGGACCCGATGACCTCGGCCGCGCTGTCGTCCTTCAGCAGGCGCAACTGGTCGATGTAGGCGCTGTGTGCGGTCAGGCTGTGCGAGACGGGCATCTGTACGCAACGAAAACTTTCATGTTGCGTATAGCCGGACGGCAAGCTGTACGCAACGCGGATATTTCTGTTGCGTATCCGCGGGACCTGCCGTGTGCATCAAAATACACGACTGCTGCACAATGAAAGACCCCGCGGTGTCGCCACCGCGGGGCCCATTCCGGCCGGTCAGGGACCGGTCATCAGGTCCGGTCGCGCAGCGCCGCGCCCAGGATGTCGCCCAGGGACGCGCCCGAGTCGGACGAGCCGTACTGTTCCACGGCTTCCTTCTCCTCGGCGATCTCGCGCGCCTTGATCGACAGGCCCATCTTGTGGGTCTTGGGCTCGATCGACACCACGCGGACGTCCACCTTGTCGCCGACCTGGAACCGCTCGGGGCGCTGTTCCGACCGGTCGCGCGACAGGTCGGACCGGCGGATGAAGGACTTCATCCCCTCATAGTCCACCTCGATCCCGCCGTCCTCGACCTTGGACACCGCAACCGTGATGATCGACCCGCGCTTCACGCCATCGGTCGCTTCCGCGAACTTGTCGCCACCCACCTGCTTGATCGACAGGCTGATGCGCTCCTTCTCGACGTCCACTTCCGTCACCACCGCCTGGACGACATCGCCCTTGCGATAGTTCTGGATCGCATCCTCGCCACGGCTGTCCCAGCTGATGTCGGACAGGTGCACCATGCCGTCGATGTCGCCGGGCAGGCCCACGAACAGGCCGAACTCGGTGATGTTCTTGACGTCGCCTTCCACCAGCGTGCCGGCGGGATGGGTTTCGGCAAAGACTTCCCACGGGTTGCGCATGGTCTGCTTCAGGCCCAGCGACACGCGCCGCTTGGACTGGTCGATCTCCAGCACCATGACGTCCACTTCCTGGCTCGTGGACACGATCTTGCCGGGGTGCACGTTCTTCTTGGTCCAGGACATCTCGGACACGTGGACCAGCCCCTCGATCCCCGGCTCCAGCTCCACGAAGGCGCCGTAGTCGGTGATGTTGGTGACCCGGCCGTGGTGGACCGATCCCAGCGGGAACTTGTCCTCGACCGTATCCCACGGGTCGGCCTGCAGCTGCTTCATGCCCAGGCTGATGCGGTGCGTCTCGCGGTTGATCTTGACGACCTGCACCTTGATGGTCTCGCCGATCGACAGGATCTCGGACGGGTGGTTCACGCGACGCCACGCCATGTCGGTGACATGGAGCAGACCGTCCACCCCGCCCAGGTCCACGAAGGCGCCGTACTCGGTGATGTTCTTCACCACGCCATCGACGATCTGGCCTTCCATCAGGTTGCCGATCACCTCGGCGCGCTGCTCGGCCCGCGATTCTTCCAGGATCGCGCGACGGGACACCACGATGTTGCCGCGGCGGCGGTCCATCTTCAGCACCTGGAACGGCTGCTTCAGCCCCATCAGCGGCCCGGCATCGCGCACCGGGCGCACGTCCACCTGGCTGCCCGGCAGGAACGCCACGGCGCCGCCCAGGTCCACGGTGAAGCCACCCTTGACCCGCCCGAAGATCGCGCCATCCACGCGGTCACCGCGCTCATAGGCCTTCTCCAGCCGGTCCCACGCCTCTTCCCGGCGTGCCTTGTCCCGGCTGATCGACGCTTCGCCACGGGCGTTCTCGACCCGGTCAAGGTAGACCTCGACCGTATCGCCCACCGCGATCCTCGGCGTCTCGCCGGGACCTGCGAATTCCTTCAGCTCGACGCGGCCTTCCATCTTGTAGCCCACGTCGATCACGGCAAAGCCCGCCTCGACGGCGATGACCCGGCCCTTCACCACCGACCCTTCGGCCGGCGTGTCGATATCGAAGCTTTCGTTCAGGAGGGCTTCGAACTCCTCCATCGGGGTTTTTGCCATGCGGCGGTGTCGTCCTTTGTCTGCGGTTGCGGGCCAGGCGGTTGGATCCGCCGGTCTGTGGATGACGTCACGGGGGCCTTCGCGCCCGGCCGGAAAACAAATCAGGGCCGGAGTGATCCCGACCCTGCTCAAGTCCTGCCGTGCGGCTCTGTCGGCCCCTTTGACTGGGCGGGCGTATAGTCGAAGCCCGGCGGCAAGGCAAGGGGCGCGCTGCCCAGGGCGCCCCCCGCTTGCCCCCGGGATCAGAACAGCGTGCCGGTCAGGTTCGCCCCCGAGAAATCCGCCCCGTCCAGCGTCGCGAACGAGAAGTCCGCGTTCGTCACGTTCGCGTTGGCGAAGGTCGTCAGGTCGGCGACCGTCCCCGTCAGCCCTGCGTCGGCGAACACCGCGTTCGAGAAGTCCGCCCCGGTCAGGTCCGCCCCATCGAATTCGGTCTTGGACAGGTCGGCATTGTCGAACTGCGCGAACACCAGGTTCGCCCCCTCCAGCACCGAGTCGATGAAGCTCGAGTTCTGGAAGTCCGCGCGTTCGGCCTGAACCCCGGTCAGGTCGGTCTTGGACAGGTCCGAGTTGAACAGGAACGCATCCGTCAGGACCGCCCCGGCCAGTGTCGAATCGACAAAGGTGCCGCCATCCATCTGCGCGCCAAGGGCGTCGCCATCCGCGCCGTCGCCGAAGTTCGCGCCCGACAGGTTGGCCACCCGGTAGCTCGCGTTCGACAGGTCCGCGTCGCGGAAGTCGGTGCCGATGAAGCTGGAGTTGTCGAGGATCGCCCCCTCCATCGACGCGCCGGCGAAGGTCGTCGTCGCATCCCCCGTCGCCAGCCCCAGGATCGCGCCGTCCAGGATCGCACCCGTCAGGTCGCACCGGTCAGGTTGGCCTCGGTCAGGTTGGCCTCGGTCAGGATCGCGCCGGTCAGGTTGGCGCCCGCCAGGTTCGCGCCCGTCAGGTCCGCCCCGTTGAAGTTCGCCCCCGCGAAGTTGCCGCCACTCAGGTCTGCGCCGGTCAGGTCGGCATCCTCGAAGAACGACCCCACCGCCTCGACCCCGGTCATCAGCGCACCCGCCAGATTGCTGTCGGCGAAGTTCGCGTTGGTCATCAGGGTGGCCTGCCCCGACGGATGGTTGCGGAAGTCCGCGCCGGCAAAGTTGCTGTCCTCGGACGAGAAGTCGGTCAGGTCGGCGCCCCGGAACGACAGGTCGGTGCTCGCCGCGTTGCCCACCGGTTCGGTGTCGGTCCAGCTCAGCCCCTTCAGGATCGCCAGGTCGAAGGTCGCGCCCAGGATGCTGATGTCCGTGAAGCCCGCGCCGGTCAGGTCGGCCCCGGTGAAGTCGGTGTTGCGCAGGGTCGCGCCTTCCAGGTTCGTGTCGAGCAGCTTCGCGCCCCGGAAGCTGGCGTTCGTCAGGTTCGCCTCGGCAAGCGAAGCCATGGTCAAGTCGGCATCGTCGAAGCGGCTGCCGCGCCGGTCGGCACCGCGCACACCGTCGCCCAGAAGCTGCGCCTCGACCAGCTTGGCCCCGGTCAGGTCAGCGTTACGCATGGTCAGGTTGAACGTCGTAAGCTCCGTCATCTCGGCGCCCTGCAACGTGCCCGCGTTCAGGGTGACGTTGGAAAACGACGCCCCGGTAAAGTTCGCGGGCCCGAACACGCCATCAAGGAAGAAGATCGCGCCCACCGCGCTGACCCCGTTCCAGACCGACCCCTCGAAGTTCACTTCGCCCAGCCGCGCCCGGTCGAGCGTGACGTTGTTCAGGGTCGCGTCCTTGAACGTGGACCCGACCAGATCGCGCCGGGTAAAGTTCGTCCCGTTGAAGATGCGTCCTTCGTAGTTGAATGCCGGCATCGCTGTCCCATCCTGTTGGTGTGCCAGCGGGATGACGCGCAAAGGGCGGGGCTATTCCCGCCGCCGGAGAAGAATCGTCACAGGGCGTCCAGCGCCGCCCGCACCGCTGCCTCGGCCCGCGCCACGGCCTCGTCCACCCCCAGCTCCGAGGTATCCAGCACCAGCGCTCCCTCCGCCGGGCGCAACGGCGCATCCGCCCGCCCCATGTCGCGCGCATCCCGCGCCACGACCTCGGCCAGCACCGCGTCCTCGGACAGGGGCGCCGCCTCGCCCCCCAGTTCCAGCCAGCGCCGGTGCGCCCGCACCGGGGCCGATGCCGTCACATACAGCTTCACCTCGGCCTCGGGACAGATCACCGTGCCGATGTCGCGACCATCGAGCACCGCGCCCCCCGGCGCCCGGGCAAAGGCACGCTGCCAGTCCACCAGCGCGGCGCGAACCTCGGGGATCACCGCCACCCGGCTCGCCGCCTGCCCGGCCTCGGCCGTGCGCAAGTCCTGCCGCGCCAGATCGCCCGCGACCAGCCCGCGCGCCGCCGCCACCGGATCACCGCCCTTCGCGCCGACCGCGCGGTACAGCAAGCCGGTATCCAGATGCCGGAACCCGAACGTCGCCGCCAAGGCGCGCGCAATCGTGCCCTTGCCCGCCGCCGCCGGCCCGTCGATCGCCACGGTAAAGCTGCGCGTCCCGACGATCCCCTGCACGGCCTGTCCCTTCGATGTGGTCCAAATATCCTCGGGGGGGCCGGGGCAACGCCCCGGCGGGGGCAGACAGCCCCCCGCCTCTGCGTCAACCCCCGCGTCCGCCTCAGCCGTCCGCGATCCCGGCCCCCAGTGCCCGCATCAGCGGCAGGAACGTCGGGAAGGACGTGGCAATCGGCCCCGCGTCGTCGATCCCCATGCCGCCCCTGGCCGCCATCCCCAGGATCAGGAAGCTCATCGCGATCCGGTGGTCCAGATGCGTCGCCGCCACCGCGCCACCCTTCGGCCCCGCGGGTCCCAGCCCGTGTACGGTCATCGAGTCCTCGGTCGTCTCGACCACGACCCCCGCCGCGCGCAGACCCGCGGCCATCGCCTCGATCCGGTCGCTTTCCTTGACGCGCAACTCCTTCACCCCGCGCATCACGGTGGCCCCTTCGGCGAATGCCGCCACGACCGACAGGATCGGATACTCGTCGATCATCGACGGCGCGCGCTCGGGCGGCACCTCGATCCCCCGCATCGCGCCGGAAAACCGCGCGCGCAGGTCCGCGACCGGCTCACCGCCTTCCTCGCGGACATTCTCGAAGGCAAGCTCCGCCCCCATCTCGCGCAGCGTGTCATACAGGCCCGCCCGCGTCGGGTTCAGCCCGATCCCCGGCACCAGCACGTCCGACCCCGGCACGATCAGCCCCGCGCAGACCGGGAACGCGGCGGACGACGGATCACGCGGCACGGTGATCGCCTGGGGCTTCAGTTCGGGCTGCCCGCGCAGCACGATCACCCGGCCCTCGGCCGTATCCTCGACCGCCACTTCGGCGCCGAACCCCCGCAGCATCCGTTCCGAATGGTCCCGCGTCGCCTCGCGCTCGATCACGACCGTCTCGCCTGGCGCATTCAGCCCGGCCAGCAGGACCGCCGACTTCACCTGCGCCGAGGGCACCGGCACCGTGTAGCGCACCGGCACCGGGTCCGCCGCGCCCACCACCGTCATCGGCAACCGCCCGCCGCCGCGCCCGTACGCCCGCGCGCCGAACAGCGCCAAGGGATCGGTCACCCGACCCATCGGGCGCTTGCGCAAGCTCGCATCCCCGGTGAACGTCGCGGTGATCGGCGTTGTCGCCATCGCCCCCATGATCAGCCGCACGCCCGTGCCCGAGTTCCCGCAGTCGATCACGTCCGCAGGTTCCGCGAACCCGCCCACGCCCACACCCTGCACCCGCCACGACCCCGGCCCCAGATGCTCGACCCCCGCACCGAACGCCGCCATCGCCTTGGCCGTATCCAGCACGTCCTGCCCTTCCAGGAGCCCCTCGATCCGCGTCTCGCCCACGGCCATCGCGCCCAGGATCAGCGACCGGTGACTGATCGACTTGTCGCCCGGGATCGGCGCGGTCCCGGTCAGCGGCCCGGCAGGGCGGGCGGTCATGGGCAGGGCAGCACCGTGGGACGACATCGGGGGGGCACTCCGGCAGGACAGACGGTCGCGGGGTTAGCGCAAGCGGCCACCGCGGTCCATGCCCACGCCGCAGAACGAAGCGGGCGCGAGGGGTCGGCCCCCCCGCGCCCGCCCCATCCCGTCAGACCGGGATTACTGCAGTGCCGCGTCCGTGATCGCGTGGGTCCACGCGCCCTCGGGTGCCTTGGTGATCGCCGGGTTCTCGGGGCTGACCGCGGCCAGCAGCGCCGCCACCGTCGCCTCGTAGTCCGCCGGGTCCAGCGCGCCGTTCGACCCTGCGGTCAGCTTGGCGATCTCGCCCATCATGTAGGTCTGATGCGCCAGCGTCTGCAGACCGGTCTGGTCGGCATCCACGACGATCTGCGCGGCCTCGGCCGGGTTCGCCTCGGCATACTTCCAGCCCTTCATGCTCGCGCGCACGAACCGCACCATCTGGTCGGCGAACGCCGGATCGGCCAGCCGGTCCTCCATGACGTACAGCCCGTCCTCCAGCACCTTCACGCCCTGATCGGCATAGCTGAAGAACGCCAGCTGGTCGGGCGTGTAACCCGCATCCAGTACCTGACCGTATTCGTTGTAGGTCATCACGCTGATGCAGGCCGCCTCGCCGTTCAACAGCGCCTCGACGTCGAAGTTCTGCTTCAGGACGTTCACCCCGCCCGCGCTGCCATCGGTCGCGAGGCCGAGCGACGCCATCCAGGCATAGAACGGATATTCGTTGCCAAAGAACCAGACACCGAGCGTCTGGCCGGGGAAGTCCTCGACCCCATCCACGCCCAGGTCCTTGCGGCAGACGAACGACAGGCCCTGCCCCTTGAACGGCTGCGCGATGTTGACCAGCGGAACGCCACGCTCGCGCGCGGCCAGTGCGGCCGGCATCCAGGTGGTGATGACATCGGCGCCCCCGCCCGCGATCACCTGTTCGGGGGCGATGTCCGGCCCGCCCGGCAGGATCGTGACGTCCAGGTTCTCCTCGTCATAGAACCCCTTCGCCTCGGCCACATAGTAACCGGCGAACTGCGCCTGGGTCACCCACTTCAGCTGCAGCCGGATGCTGTCCTGCGCACTTGCCGTGCCTGCGGCCAGCCCCAGCGCCAGCCCCAGCCCCAGCCCAAGCCCAAGCGTTGCCATTCCCATCAGTCTCATCGTCAACAAACCCCCTGTGTCGGTTTTTTGGTTGTGTGGTCTCGTCTCACCGGCGCCCGCGCTGCGACGGGTGCCAGAAGGTCACGCGGGCCTCGATGGCCGCCACGATCCCGTAGAACGCCGTCCCCGCCAGCGCCGCGACCGCAATCTGCGCCCAGACCATCGGCAAGGCAAGCGACCCCACCGCGGTCGAGATGCGGAAGCCCATCCCGCGGGTCGGAGAGCCGAAGAATTCGGCAACGATGGCCCCGATCAGCGCCAGCGTGGTGGCGATCTTCAACCCGTTGAACAGGAACGGCAGCGCGGCGGGCAGCCGCAGCTTGACCAGCGTCGCCCAGTAGCCCGCGGCATAGGTGCGCATCAGGTCCTTCTGCATGGTGTCGGCGGCCTGCAACCCCGCCACCATGTTCACCAGCACCGGAAAGAACACCATCGCGGTCACCACCGCCGCCTTCGATTCCCAGCCGAAGCCGAACCACGTCACCATGATGGGGGCCACCCCTACGATGGGCAGCGCGGCGACAAAGTTGCCGACCGGCAGCAAGCCCCGCGTCAGGAAGGGCGAGCGGTCGATGGCCACCGCCACCGCCACCGCCGCGGTGCAGCCGATGGCATAGCCCGACAGCGCCCCCTTCACGATGGTCTGCACGAAGTCCGACCACAGAAGCGGCAGGTTCCCGGCAATGGTCCCGGCAATGACCGACGGCGCAGGCAGGATCACCTGCGGCACGCCCAAGCCCCGCACCAGCCCCTCCCACAGGACCAGCACCGCGACGCCGAACAGCGCGGGCACCAGCCGCCGCGCCGCCCCGGTCCGCGCCAGCCGCACGTTCACGGCCCACAGCGCCAGCCACCCGGCGATGCCCCCCACGACCCAGGTCATTCCCGCGCCCCCATCCGCCGCAGGGCCACCCGCTCGATCCCGCCGACGGCCAGGATCAGCCCACCCGCCAGGATTGCCGACGCGAACAGGGATGCCCACATCAGCAAGGGCTGTCCGAACTGGGACGCCACCAGCATCCGCGCCCCCAGCCCCTCGACCGCGCCCGTGGGCAATTCGCCCACGATGGCCCCGACCAGCGCCGCGGCCACCGCCACCTTCAGCGACGCGAACAGATAGGGCACCGACGCCGGCAACCGCAGCGTCCAGAACGCCTGCGCGCCGGTGGCCGAGTATGTCCGCAGCAGGTCCGTCTGCATCGCATCAGGGCTGCGCAGCCCCGTCACCATCCCGACCAGCACAGGAAAGAACGACAGGTACGCCGCGATCAGCGTCTTCGATACCAGCCGGTTCTCGACCCCCACGGCCTCGCCGAGGCCCAAGGAGTTCGACAGGACCACGATCATCGGTGCCAGCGCCACGATGGGAATGGTCTGGCTGATGACGGCCCAGGGCATCACCGACAGGTCCATCACCCGCGAATACACCACGCCCACTGCCAGCAGGATGCCCACCAGCACCCCCATCAGGAACCCCGTCGCGGTGGACTGCAGCGTCATCAGCCCATGGTACACCAGACTGCGCTTCGACAGCGGCGGCTCGCCCACGATCCCGTCCCACAGCGCCACGGCCACCTGATGCGGCGCGGGCAGGCGCGGGCGGTCCTGCACCATCGTGTCGGCGACCACCTGCGCCAGCGTCAGCTCCACCCCCTGCCGTTCGGCCGTCACCAGCGTCAGCCGCGCGTTCAGCGCGACCGACCCTGCGTACCACAGCACGACGATGGCCCCGAGGACCGCGAGCACCGGCAACACCCGGCTCACCGCGCCGTTCACCTCGGGCCTCCCTGCGGCCAGGCGATCAGCGCCACCGCGACCACGCCCAGCGCGATCCCGGCCATCTGCACGCCGCCCGGCCGCTCGCCGAACCACAGGATCGCCACCAGCGACAGGATCACCAGCTGCACCACCGACGATACCGACACCGCCAGCGCCAGCCCGCTTTCCCGCATCAGGCGCACCATCATCAGGTTGCCCACGCAGAACAGCACCAGCGCGCCCGCCAGCGTCAGCCACTGACCGGACCCCGCATAGGTCCGCAGGACCGAATTCGCGAGTATGAACACCACCATCGTCCCCGACAACCACAGGATCGACCCGCCGCTCATGGGCGCCCCCCCACGCGCACGTCACACCTCATAGGCATGCCCCGCCCGCAGCCCCTCGCGCACGCGATGGGCGATCTCCAGGAATTCCCGGCTGTCGCGGATATCCAGCGGCCGCTCCCGCGGCAGGGGGCTGTCGATCACATCCGTGATCCGCCCCGGCCGCGGGCTCATCACCACGATCTTCGTGGACAGGTACACCGCCTCGGGGATGGAATGCGTGACGAACAGGATCGTCTTGCCCGTCCGCCCCCACAGCGCCAGCACCTCCTCGTTCAGCCGGTCGCGCACGATCTCGTCCAACGCGCCGAACGGCTCGTCCATCAGCAGGATGTCGGCATCGAACGCCAGCGCCCGGGCAATCGACGCCCGCTGCTGCATCCCGCCCGACAGCTGCCACGGAAACTTGCCGCCGAACGCCTCCAGCTCCACCAGCTTCAGGACGCGCGCCACACGGGCGTCCTGCTCGGCCTTCGGGAACCCCATGATCTCCAGCGGCAGCGCGATGTTGCGGGCAATCGTCCGCCACGGGTACAGCCCCGCCGCCTGAAACACATAGCCATAGGCCCGCGCCCGCCGCGCGGCATCCGGGTCCATCCCGTTGACCCGCAGGACGCCCGCCGTCGGCGTCTCCAGCGCCGCCACGCAGCGCAGGAACGTGGTCTTGCCGCAGCCCGACGGCCCGATGAAGCTCACGAACTCGCCCCGGCCGATGGACAGGTCCACGTCCTTCAACGCATGCACCGGCCCGTCCGCGGTGGCGAACGTCAGCGACACCCCCCGCGCGTCGATCACGGCATCCGTGGCGACCCGGACGTCAGGCATCACGGCGATCCCCCCGGCCATAGAACATCAATCCCGACGCCACCGCCCCACAGGCCCCCACGCCGAACAGGACCAGCAGACCCTGGACAAAGTCGCTCAGGGACTTGTCGGCAACAAACAGCATCCATGCCACGCAGATCGCCCCCAGCTCACTGACGCCCGCGACCGCCATGCACACCATCACCGTCCCGACCAGATTGCGGCGAGGCCCGCCCCGGATCGCGCCCCGGATCCGTCCGAAAACCCAGCGCCCCGGATAGACCGCAAACAGCGCGATCGGCCCCCGGAACACCCCCCCGACAACCAGCACCGTGGCAAGCACCTCGAAATAGAAGCGGTTCAGGCCAGCGACCAGGGCCGAAAACAGCACCAGCGACAGGCCAAGGCCGGTTGCCACAAAACCCGCATAGCGCCCGGGAGACGCGCCGCCGGGCGCCGGTGACCCGGCCCCGCCCCGTCCGGTATCCGGCTGTGCCTGCGCCTCCGCCTGCGCTATCCTGCTTCCTTCAGTCCCCGCCACAGGTCACCCCGATGCCCGATCCCCAGACCCCTGCCTGCCAGAAACTCCGCCCCGGTTCCAGCTATGCCGGCAAGCAGGGCTTTTCCTATTTCGAAGGCATCGCGCGCGAGACGACCGGTGCGCAAGCCCTGTGCATGCACCTGCTCACCATCCCGCCCGGCGGTCGCGCCAAGGCGCACAAGCACGCCACGCACGAAACCGCGATCTACGTGCTGGAAGGCGACACGGTGATGTACTGGGGCGAGACCCTCGAACACCGGATGGAGATCGGCGCGGGCGAGCTTCTGTACATCCCCGCCGACATGCCGCACCTGCCGTTCAACCCCGGTCCCGGCGTCGCCCGCGCGGTCATCGCCCGCACCGACCCGCACGAACAGGAAAGCGTGGTCCTGCTGCCGCATCTGGATGCGCTGGTCCCCTGACCGGGCTACACATGCCGCGTCAGACCGCCGTCCACCCGCAGGCTCTGCCCGGTGATGTAGCCCGCCCCGTCGGAACACAGGAAGGCGACCGTCGCCGCCACCTCCGCCATCCGGCCATAGCGCCCCATCGGCGCCATCGCCGCGCGCTCGGCGGTGCCGGGCAGGCTGTCGATCCAGCCGGGAAGCACGTTGTTCATGCGGATGCCCTTTGCCGCATACTCGTCGGCGAACAGCTTGGTGAACGCCGCCAGCCCCCCGCGCACCACGGCCGAGGTCGGGAACATCAGCGACGGCTCCGCCACCCACGCGGTCGAGATGTTGACGACCGCCCCGCCCCCGCTCGCCAGCATGAACGGCACCACCGCCCGCACCGCGCGCACGACGTTGAGGAAATAGACCTCCATCCCCTCGATCCAGTCGGCGTCGGACAACTCCAGCAGGGGCTTCCGCGGCCCGTGCCCGGCCGAGTTCACCAGCACGTCGATCCGCCCCCAGCGGTCCATCGCGCCTGTGACGAGGCGCGCAATATCCGCCTCCGACCGGTTCGACCCGGTCACGCCAAGGCCCCCCAGCCGCTCCGCCAAAGCCTGCCCCTTGCCCGAGGACGACAGGACGCCCACCGCATACCCGTCCCCCGCCAGCCGCTCGGCACAGGCCGCGCCCATGCCCGACCCGCCGCCGATCACCAGCGCAACCTTCATTCCCTGCCCCTGCCTTCTGATGTCAGACCATGCGGCGCCACCCGCATCGGCCGATGCAGCCGTTGCACGGCATGGAGCACGCCTCCCCCCGCCAGCCCGGAAAGACCCATCGCCACGGCCATCGGCCCGTCATCGCGCCAGAACCAGCCGCCGCCGATCGCCTCCGGCAGAACGCCGGTCACAAGGCCCACGGTCGCCCCGGCCGCGGAATAGGCCAGAAATCCGTCCGACTTCCGCCAGCCCAGGACAAGCCGTGCCACCAGCGTGCCCGGCAGGGCAAACAGCAGCATGACAATGGCGACCAGCGGATAGTAACTGAACGCCCCGGCGTCGCCGATGTACACACCGATGACGAACACCAGGATCGCGGACGCCGCTGCGACCGCCGCGCCATAGGCGACCACCTCCGACAGGATTTCTCTCCCGGCGGTCGCGCGTTCCGTGGTATCCGCCCGCCGCGCCAAGCGCCCTACACACCGCTCGCCGGAATCCCCGCCCGCACCACCGGCCGCGGCGCCGTCAGTTCCTTCCAGGTGGACAGCGCCCGGTTCACCGCGGGCCGGGGCTCGCGGGCGACGAACTGGCCGTGGCCTTCCTTGCCATGCACCGTCGCCTCGGTCACCGCCACGCGCCCCCGCGTCAGGGTGAACCGCGGCAGGCCCGTCACCTCATGCCCCTCGAACACGTTGTAGTCGATGGCCGACTGCTGGGTGGCCGCGCTGATCGTCTTGCTGGCCTTGGGGTCCCACACCACCAGGTCCGCATCCGCCCCCACCAGCACCGCGCCCTTGCGAGGATACATGTTCAGGATCTTGGCGATGTTGGTGGACGTCACCGCCACAAATTCGTTCATCGTGATCCGCCCGGTGGCCACGCCGTATGTCCACAGCACCGGCATCCGGTCCTGCAGGCCCCCCGTCCCGTTCGGGATCCTGGTGAAGTCGCCCACGCCGAACCGCTTCTGCGCGGTGGTGAAGGCACAATGGTCCGTCGCGACCACCGACAGCGACCCCGAAGCCAGACCCGCCCAAAGCGAGTCCTGATGCTTCTTGTCCCGGAACGGCGGCGACATCACCCGCCGCGCGGCGTGGTCCCAGTCGGGGTGGCGATACTCGCTGTCATCCAGCACCAGATGCTGGATCAGGGGCTCGCCCCAGACCCGCTTTCCGGCCGCCTTCGCCCGCCGCACCGCCTCGTGGCTTTCCTCGCAGGACAGGTGCACGACATACAGCGGCACGCCCGCCATGTCGGCGATCATGATCGCGCGGTTCGTGGCCTCGCCTTCCACCGCCGGGGGGCGGGAATAGGCATGCGCCTCTGGTCCCGTGTTGCCCTCGGACAGCAACTTGCGCTGAAGCTCCGCTACCACGTCGCCGTTCTCGGCATGGACCATCGCCAGCGCGCCCAGGTCCGCGCAGCGGGTGAACGACGCGAACATCTCGTCGTCATTCACCATCAGCGCGCCCTTGTAGGCCATGAAGTGCTTGAACGAGGTAATGCCCCGGTCCACGACCGCCGCCATCTCGTCCCACACCTTCTGGTCCCACCAGGTGATCGCCATGTGGAACGAATAGTCGCAATGCGCGCGGGACGTCTTGTTGTCCCACATCCGCAGCGCGTCCATCAGCCCTTGGCCCGGCGACGGCAGGGCAAAGTCCACCACCATCGTGGTCCCCCCCGCCAGCGCCGCCCGCGTGCCGCTGTCGAAATCGTCGGCCGAGTAGGTGCCCATGAAGGGCATCTCCAGATGCGTATGCGGGTCGATCCCGCCCGGCATGACGTAGCAGCCGGTGGCGTCGAGCACCTCGTCCCCCTTGAGCCCCGGCCCGATGGCCGCGATCCGGCCGTTCTCGACCAGCACATCGGCGGAGTAGGTCAGGTCCGCCGTGACGATGGTGCCGTTCCTGATGACTGTGGTCATGGCGTTTCCTACATGCTCAGAGACACTTGTTCGCTCGGGTCTTCATCTGCTGGGAACTCCAAAATCGTTCGCCGGAAAAAAGCCGTTGATCGTTCCCACTGGTCGATTGTCACTCATTATAGCATAGTTTCCACGGCTGATTGGAATGGCAACAACATTTCTAGAGTTATCGCAGACATCATCCAATCCGTCGATCCGTAGGTCAGGATCAATCACTCCGACCACCTCTTGATCTGTCGTGCGAACTGCAAACCCGCCCCGATCTACCGTGACCTCGCCAAGTATTGCTCCAAAAGGCTTTCTGGGGTTGTCGAAAGTTGCGGAACGAACAATTGCCGTTTCATAGCCGTGTTCAGCATAAACGATCCTATCGAGGCTGACCGAACCAAATAGAATTTCCACTACGCGGCAAGTTGCTTGGACCGGAGCAGCAGGCGCAATGCAGGCTAGGGTGACCAGAGCAACGGATACGAACCTCACCCCACCACCCCCGCCGTCTCCAGCACGGAATGGAACAGCACGTCGCACCCCTTCTTCGCCCACTCCGGCGTGATCGCCTCGGCCTCGTTGTGGCTCAGCCCCCCCTCGCAGGGGCACATGATCATCACCGTCGGCGCCACGCGGTTGATCCAGCAGGCGTCGTGCCCGGCGCCCGACACGATATCCATGTGGAAATAACCCAACCGCTCCGCCGCCGCACGCACCACCGTCACCAACCCGGGATCGAAGGTCACCGGGTCGAAATGCCCCACCGCCTCGATCTCGCACCCCAGCCCCAGCTCGCGCGCCACCGCATGCGCCGCGCGTTCCACCTCGGCCCGCATGGCATCGAGCTTGCCCTGCTCGGGGCTGCGGATATCCACCGTGAACACCGCGCGGCCCGGGATCACGTTGCGGCTGTTGGGATAAACGTTCACATGCCCCACCGCGCCGACGGCGTTCGGCTGGTGGGCCATCGCGATCTGGTGCACGCGCTCGACGATCCGCGCCATCCCCAGCCCCGCATTCACCCGCATGTGCATGGGCGTGGACCCGGTATGCGCATCGCGCCCCGTCAGCGTGACCTGCAACCACCACAGCCCCTGCCCATGCGTCACAACCCCGATCTCGCGCCCCTCGGCCTCCAGGATCGGGCCCTGCTCGATGTGCAGCTCGAACATCGCGTGCATCCTGCGCGCGCCGACCGCCTCGTCCCCCTTCCAGCCGATCCGCGCCAGCTCGTCCCCGAAACGCTTCCCCTCGGCATCGACACGCGCATACGCCCAGTCAAGCGTATGGACCCCCGCAAACACCCCCGACGCCATCATCGCCGGGGCAAACCGCGTGCCTTCTTCGTTGGTCCAGTTCGCCACGACGATCGGGTGCCGGGTGCGGATGCCCAGATCGTTCATCGACCGGACGACCTCCAGCCCCGCCAGAACCCCCAGTACCCCGTCATACCGGCCCCCGGTGGGCTGGGTATCGAGGTGACTGCCGATGTACACCGGCAAGGCATCGGGGTCGGTCCCGGCCCGAGTCGCGAACATCGTGCCCATGGCGTCCACACCCATGGTCATGCCGGCATCCGCACACCAGCGCGCGAACAGGTGGCGACCTTCGCTGTCGGCGTCGGTCAGGGTCTGGCGGTTGTTCCCGCCCGCCACGCCGGGACCAATCTGCGCCATCTCCATCAGGCTGTCCCACAGCCGCGCGCCATCCACCGTCAGGTTCGCCCCCGGCGCACCCACTCCCGCTGCTGCCATCGTCCAGCCCTCGCCCACTGTCCCACCCGTTACGGCAACACTGCCGCCACGGACGGGACTGTCAAGCACAGGGCGGGTGCCCGGCACCCGCCCATTCATCCTTGCTCAAGTACCCTCGGGGAGAGGGCCGCAGGCCCGCGGGGGGCAGACAGCCCCCCGTCGCCCGCAGCCGTCGCGCACGCCCCTCAGGGCAGGGGCAGGGCCTGCCCGTTCGCCACCAGCGCGCCGCTCGGATCCACCTCGATCCGGCTTTCCACAACGTCATCCTCGCCCGTGGGCCGCGCGAACAGGCCCAGGATCATCTGCGCCCCCATCACCTGGTCGGGCGGCAACAGGCCCATCTGCGCCAGCCGCCCGATCAGCCCGTTGCCCCCCGCCAGCCGCAGGTCCAGCGCGCCCTCGGGCCGGGGCATCCCGTCGAAGGTCACCAGATCGGTATTGTCAAAGGTAAAGGCCCCCGACCCGGTCAGGCTGGCCCCCGCGGCCGTCACCTCGACCGACCGGATGTCCAGCGCATGGATCTCGCCCGGCGCGCCGTCCATCGGCTGGGCCGCGACATCCGGGCTCAGGATGTCGACGATCCAGTTGGCCTTGCCCGCCAGATCGACCACCAGCGTCGCCGGGTCGCGCGGCAGGATGCTGGCGGGGTCGGCCAGGTTCCAGATCGTGTTCGACACGACCAGGTCCTTCAGCTGGAACAGAAGACCGAAATCCTGCGGCGCGTCGGACTGCTGCAACGGCATGGTCAGGTTGAACCCGGTCTCGCCGATCTGCGCCGACAGGTCGGGCAAGGGCATCGCCGCGGCCTCGACCGCCAGCTTCAGGCCGGTGTTGGCCCCGCCATAGGCAATCCCCGCCTCGTCCAGCCGGAACGTCAGGTTGCCGCTGTCCGACCCGCCGCGCACGACCACGCGGCCCTCCATCGGCTGCTCGGTCTCGACCTCATAGGTTGCGGCGCCGTGGCGGAACGCGCTGCTCACGCGGAACCCCTGCGCCAGCGCCGCCGACAGGTCGGGCGTGGCGAACATCTGCCCGCCGATCAGACCGGACGCATCGCCCTCGATCGCGGCGAACCGCGCGGTCATGTTGAACGGCCCCTGGTCGGGCTCGGGCGGGGTGCCCGACGCGGTGAACGCCAGTTCGTCCGCCGTGAAGCGCGACGTGATGTCCAGCGCCTCGGTGCCCGCCGTGCGGTAGCTGGCCGCAACGTTCGACAGGACAAAGCCCATGTCGAAGTCCACCGGCGCGCCTTCCATCGCCACCTGGTCCAGGCTCACGGTCATGCTGGCGGCGCTGTAGGCCGTGGTCAGGTCATCGGCCGCGCCCGACACGACCACATCGGTCCCGGTCTGCTGCACGGTGATGCGCATGTCCGG
>DBBA01000355.1:0-2741 GCA_002291955.1 Rhodobacteraceae bacterium UBA996
TGGACCGGCCGATCTTCATCGACAACGTGCTGGGCCTGCAGCACGCGTCCATGCGCGAGATCCTGGATATCGTCCGGCGCACCTACTGCGGCACGTTTGCATTGCAGTACATGCACATCTCGGACCCCGAGCAGGCCGCCTGGCTGAAGGAACGGATCGAAGGCTATGGCAAGGAGATCGCGTTCACCCGCGAGGGGCGCCGCGCGATCCTGAACAAGCTGGTCGAGGCGGAGGGCTTCGAGAAGTTCTGCCACGTCAAGTTCATGGGCACCAAGCGCTTCGGTCTGGACGGGGGCGAGGCGCTGATCCCCGCGATGGAGCAGATCATCAAGCGGGGCGGCAACCTGGGTGTGCGCGAGATCGTGGTGGGCATGCCCCACCGCGGGCGCCTGTCGGTGCTGGCCAACGTGATGGGCAAGCCCTATCGCGCGATCTTCAACGAATTCCAGGGCGGCAGCTTCAAGCCCGAGGATGTCGATGGCTCGGGCGACGTGAAGTATCACCTGGGCGCGTCCAGCGACCGGACGTTCGACGGCAACACCGTGCACCTGTCGCTGACGGCGAACCCGTCGCACCTGGAGGCGGTCAACCCCGTGGTGCTGGGCAAGGCGCGGGCCAAGCAGGACCAGGCCGAGGACCGGGTGGAACGGACCAGCGTGCTGCCGGTGCTGCTGCATGGTGATGCCGCGTTCGCCGGTCAGGGCGTGGTGGCGGAATGCCTGCAGCTGTCGGGCATCAAGGGCCACCGCACGGGCGGCTGCATCCACATCATCGTCAACAACCAGATCGGGTTCACGACGGCGCCGCACTTCAGCCGGACGTCACCCTATCCGACCGACATCGCGCTGATGGTGGAAGCCCCCATCTTCCACGTGAACGGCGACGACCCCGAGGCGGTCGTGCACGCCGCCAAGGTCGCCATCGAGTTCCGCCAGAAGTTCCGCAAGGACGTGGTCATCGACATCATCTGTTACCGCCGCTTCGGTCACAACGAAGGCGACGAGCCGATGTTCACGAACCCGTCCATGTACACCCGCATCAAGCGGCACAAGACGACGCTGCAGCTCTACACCGACCGGCTGGTGCAGGACGGCCTGATCCCCGAAGGCGAGATCGAGGACATGAAGGCCGCGTTCCAGGCGCGCCTGAACGAGGAGTTCGAGGCCGGGCGCGAGTTCCGCCCGAACAAGGCCGACTGGCTGGATGGCCGCTGGGCGCACCTGGACAAGCAGGGCGAGAAGTACCAGCGCGGCAAGACCGGGGTAAAGGAAAAGACCCTCAAGGAAATCGGCGCGGCCCTGACCCGCGCGCCCGACGGCTTCGACCTGCACAAGACGGTTGCGCGGCAGCTGGATGCCAAGGCCGAGATGTTCAAGTCGGGCGCGGGCTTCGACTGGGCGACCGCCGAGGCGATGGCCTTCGGGTCTTTGCTGGTCGAGGGCTACCCGGTGCGACTGGCCGGGCAGGACAGCACACGCGGGACCTTCAGCCAGCGGCATTCGGCGCTGGTCGATCAGTCCACCGAGGAACGCCACTATCCCCTGAACGCGATCCGCACCGGCCAGGCGCGGTACGAGGTGATCGATTCCATGCTGTCGGAATACGCCGTGCTCGGGTTCGAGTACGGCTATTCCCTGTCGGAACCGAATGCGCTGGTGCTGTGGGAAGCGCAGTTCGGCGACTTCGCCAACGGCGCGCAGATCATGTTCGACCAGTTCATCAGTTCCGGCGAATCGAAGTGGCTGCGCATGTCGGGGCTGGTCTGCCTGCTTCCGCACGGGTTCGAGGGGCAGGGGCCGGAACATTCGTCCGCCCGGCTGGAACGCTTCCTGCAGATGTGTGGCGGCGACAACTGGATCGTGGCGAACTGCACCACGCCCGCCAACTACTTCCACATCCTGCGTCGGCAGATCCACCGCCGCTTCCGCAAGCCCCTGGTGCTGATGACGCCGAAATCGCTCCTGCGGCATCGTCTCTGCATCTCGGACCTGTCGGATTTCACCACCGGCACGTCCTTCCACCGGGTGCTGTGGGATGACGCGCAGAAGGGCCATTCGACCGCGACGCTGAAGCCCGACGACCAGATCCGCCGCGTGGTGATGTGCTCGGGCAAGGTCTATTTCGACCTGCTCGAGGAGCGCGATGCGCGGGGGCTGGACGACGTCTATCTGCTGCGGATCGAGCAGTACTATCCGTTCCCGGCCTTCTCGCTGATGAAGGAGCTGGAGCGGTTCCGCGACGCGGAAATGGTGTGGTGCCAGGAAGAGCCCAAGAACCAGGGCGCCTGGAGCTTCATCGAACCGAACCTCGAATGGGTGCTGGGCCGGATCAAGGCCCGCTATGCCCGCCCGGTCTATGCGGGACGCGCGGCCTCGGCCTCGCCCGCCACCGGGCTGGCCAGCCGCCACAAGGCCGAACAAGCTGCGCTGATCAACGACGCGCTGACGATCGAAGGGAAATGACGATGACCGTGGAAGTGCGCGTGCCGGTGCTGGGCGAAAGCGTGACCGAGGCGACGGTGGCGACCTGGTTCAAGAAACCGGGCGACAGGGTCGCGGCCGATGAAATGCTCTGCGAATTGGAGACCGACAAGGTGACGGTCGAGGTGCCATCGCCCGCTGCCGGGACCCTGGCCGAAATCCTGGCGCCCGAAGGCACCACGGTCGCGGTCAACGCCCTGCTGGCCACCATCGCCGAGGGCGCAGGCGCCGCCCCCGCCGCCGCCCCGGGGGCGGGGGGGG
>DBBA01000355.1:2929-3125 GCA_002291955.1 Rhodobacteraceae bacterium UBA996
CCGACAAGGTGACGGTCGAGGTTCCGGCTCCGGCGGCGGGGACCCTGGGCGAGATCGTCGCGGCCGAAGGCGCGACCGTGGGGGTGAACGCCCTGCTCGCAACGATTGCCGAAGGGGCCGCCGCGCCCGCGCCCAAGGCCGCCGCAGTTGCCGCCCCCGCCCCGGCGGCGGCCCCCGCCCCGACCAAGGACGTCGA
>DBBA01000266.1:0-255 GCA_002291955.1 Rhodobacteraceae bacterium UBA996
CCGCGGGTGCGGGGGAACCATCGAGTCCACCGCCGAAGGGCAGGCAGGCGAGGGGCTATCCCCGCGGGTGCGGGGGAACCGTGACACGCCAACTCGACCCCTCGGAATACCGGGGGCTATCCCCGCGGGTGCGGGGGAACCAGCGGGCAGTATGCGCGGATCGCGTCGGGCAGGGGGCTATCCCCGCGGGTGCGGGGGAACCCGCGAAATCACACGCCATTTGTGCTGCATGTAGGGGCTATCCCCGCGGGTGCG
>DBBA01000266.1:575-10562 GCA_002291955.1 Rhodobacteraceae bacterium UBA996
CCGCGGGTGCGGGGGAACCTCTCACGCATAGAGCCTTGATCTGCCAACAATGTCAAAGAGCATACGCGCGAAAACCTAGCGCATCACTTTCGCTTGACGAGCAGAACCCCGTCAGCATCCACAATGGTTTTCGGGGGTTGGCCAAGGACTTCGATCCGCAGACTGCCGGGAACGCTGGTGTCGCGCCAGACAAGCGTCAGACTTCCGTTGCCAATGGCGAGCCACCAGTCGGACAACACCTGCCAGACCCTCTCGCGAACAGCGGCCGACATATTTGGGGCGACATATACTCCCGGAGAAACCTCAAGCATCACCGAGGTCAGGAAGCCGCGGTAGCGCATCTCGACATCGCGCGTGACGATCATGGTCAGCGCCATCAACTGCGCCCCTCGATGAGTGCCCGGATGCGTTCGATCATGTCGGGGATTATGCCTTGGCGTGAAAGGGCGGCGCCGGTCAGGCGGCGGGTTGCGCGTTCGATGTTCTCGGCGGGCCGGTCCGCGACCAGTTTCGCAGCCTTGAAAGCGCAGGGAATTGTCACCGTCTCTCGGTAAAGGTCAGCCACGTCGAGTACGAAACTTTGTCCTGGATCCTCATGGATGAATCCCAGCTGTGGAATGGTCGCGGTAGCACAAACAGCGATTGCAGCGGCAGCCTCGATGGCACTGGACGCATGGTTCAGGGCTTGGTTGGGCAGGTCAGCCGACATCGGGTCGGCCCGATCATAGCGTCGGCCTTGCCATCGGATTCCAACGCGTTGTGCATGAAGGGCGTAGGTTTCCTTCACCCGGGCACCTTCGATGCCGCGCAGAACATTCAGATCAGCGTGGGGCAGCACCTCGCCCAGCCGCAGGGCATACATCCGGCGTGCAGTCATGACCCGCAGGTCGTCATCGGCCCAGATCCGGGCCTGGAGACGGGCAAGGCCGGAGCGGTCGGGGATCATCGGGGGCGCCGTGTAGAGACGCACGCCATCCTCGCCCACGGCGGCAAGCGCGGTGCGGGCATGGGCCAGAAGGCGCAGTGCATCATGGCTGACCGTGGACCCGGGACCCAGCAGGATGATTGAAACGCCTTGAAGGGGAATCGCGTATTCGCCGGGGTCCAGCGCATCTCCAGCCGTGGTTTCGCCTTGCACAAAAGCCAAAGTGCCGTCACGGGCGGTCAGGGCGCCCCGGGCGAGGTAAAGACACCCTGCC
This sequence comes from Rhodobacteraceae bacterium UBA996, assembly GCA_002291955.1. Classification (GTDB taxonomy): domain Bacteria; phylum Pseudomonadota; class Alphaproteobacteria; order Rhodobacterales; family Rhodobacteraceae; genus UBA996. Next base: position 1,775 of record DBBA01000266.1, read on the forward strand.
CGGTCTGCATGGGGCACCTTAGCGCTGTCGAGCCCGAGCCGTCCCTTGAGCATCAGCCTCCCCGTTGCGGAGGGCGGAGCAGAAGCATCCCGTAACCATAGCTGCGGTGACGCCCGACGCCGCGCGCGAGCAGGTCGGCAAAGGCCGCAGGGTCGGTGATGGTCAGCGTGCCGTGCACCACGGCATCCGGCCCTTCGATCCGGCGGCAGTTGCGCTGCACGAAAGTGCGCTGGAAGCTGGCAAGGCGGGAGGTCGCAAGGTCAAGTTCGGCCGCCGGTGCAAGCCGCGCGGCAAGCCAATCAAGATAGACATCCTCGCGCGTGGCGGGGCGACCGCGAAAGGCGGCGGCAAGAAATGCGTCAACCTCGGCCCCTTTGCGCAAGGAAACCGGTTCGCCGCTGTCATCGATATCGGTCAGGTTGGACGCCAACCGCACCACTGGGCGCAAGCGCAGGTCGAAGCCAATGCGCTGACCTGCTTTCCAGGCGATTGCCGGGCGCGGCAGGCTGCGGAGTTGATCGAGGCTAACCACGGAAGCGTGGGCCGGGATCAGGCTGGCCATCGCTTGTCCTCGCAACGTGTCGGCATCGGCGGTCGCGTAGGCGTAAAGGGTGCCCTTCTGCGCCCGTGGGGCGACCATCAGCCGAAAAGGCTGTAGGGCCGCATTGCCGAAGGTTTCGCCCAAGAGGTGATGCAAGGCGGTGCCCTCATCAGGCCCTAGCCCACGAGCACCGGCCCACAGATGCAGTGCGCGCAATGAGAGAGGAAGTTCAACCAGATGCAGGTTCATGGCAGAATGCCCTCGCAGACCCTGCGACTGCCGCCATGCAACCCGCTGATCCAGTTTCTTAGGTCCGGCAAGTCGCGGCCCGGTTCGGCGCCGCTCATCGGCCACATCGCCCGCCCCGGCAGGGCCAGCGCAGCAAGGGCAGCGCGGGCGTCGGCGCCGTCGACCCAGCCGGCGAACAGGGGCGCCGAAGGCAGGCAGGGCTTGCGCCCGATGAACAGGGGCCGCGCCGGGCGGTCCAGCGCTGCGGCCAGGCTGTCAAGGTCGGGGCCGTCGCCGGGGGCAAGCCGCAGCACCACCCGGCAGTCGTGATCCGCCAGATAGTCTCGGCGGCGGCGGTGCGGGCTGTCATAGGTGGCCCCTGCCCGCTCGTCCGGGCGGCCCCAGGTTGTCCAGCCGCGATCATTCGCCTCAAGCTTGGCGTTCTGAGCGTCGGTGATCAACCGCCCTTCGCGCGCGATCAGCGCGCCGAACTCCAGCCGGTCCTGCAAGGCCTGATGTGCGGCGGCGTCCTGACGCATCCAGCCGAGCGCGTTGGCGAACAGCCCGGTCAGCGCCGAAGCTGACGGAAAGTCGCGCGTTGGGCCGACCTGATCGATCGCGACCCCGCCAAAGGCCACAAGGGGCGCTGTCAGCCGTAGGTGAAGCCAGCGGTGGGTCATGCCACCGTCCCGGAAAGCCGCGCGGGCAGGACACGAGCATAGGCGGCAATGTCGGCCAGTGTCCCGCGTTCGGCGCCCGGAACATCAGCATTGGCCAGCGACATCACGCGCCGCGCCTCGCCGGTAGCATAGGCCGCATCCAGGGCCGCAAGGTGTTCGACCAGTTTGCCCACCGCCATGCCCGTATTGGCCGCGCAAGGGGTGCGGAACGCCTCGGCCAGCGATCGGGGCTGGCGGTCGCCCGCCTCGACCAGCATGAAAGAGGCACGAGAATAGGGCGCAGTCGATCCCAGCTTCGCCCCAGGCGACACCTCGGCGATCAGATACAGAAGGTTGTGCAGCACGTCGCCTGCCAGCCGTGTATCGCCGCCCAGATTGCGCATGAGCCCGGGAAGGTCCACCACCACATAGCCGTAGAAGAGGCCCGACGTCAGTTCGGTCTCCTGGATTGTATCGGCGCCAGTATTCTCCTCTCGCGCGAGGTCATCGGCGGCGATGAAGTAGTCGCTCTCCGCCTCTTCGCCATGGACGGTAAAGGCATGGGCTACATGCACGGGCGCGTCGATATTCGCCTTAGGGTCTGATGTCACCATCCGCCCGAACAGCGCCCCGGTCAGACCGCCCGGCAATGCTGCACCCTCGCTCATGGCCTTGAGATTTGCCTTGCCCGCCTTAGCCCAGGCTTCCGCCGCGGCCTTGGCGGCCTTTGCATCGCCCGCGGCCCCGGCCGCCAGCTGACGAGCAGTTTCGATCAGGAAGTCCACCTCGACCTGCCCCAGCAGCAGGGTCTGGCGCGACTTCTTGTCCACGCCCTCTTTCCCATAAACCGCCTTGAGCAGCACCTCGCGAATGGCCTTTATCACGTCCGGATCGACGCTTTCCGACCAGTCGGCGAACACCTTGCGGTCAATCACTTCGCGCGAGCGGAATGCCGCTTCCGCGCCGTCGATGGTGTGCAGCCCGTGCGGGTCGTCTGCCAGCCGCCAGTGCCGCTTCAGGCATTGCGACGACACCCGTGTCCGCAGCGCGCCGCCATACGGCAGCCGCTTGGCCAGACCTGAATCGTCGCGGTTCAACAGGGCGGCGGTATAGGGCGCCAGGAAATGGATCTGAAGGAAACGCGGATCAGGCATCTTGGGTGTCCTTGGTCTGAGATTGGTCAATGCGCTTGTAGTAAGCCGCCGCCAGCCGGTCGTCCGACCAGCCGATCACCGCATGGGCGAGTGTGACGACATTCAATTCGGGTCCGCGCCGCGACAGCATCCGAACCATCCGTTCAAGGCTTTCGTGCCGAGCGGAGCCTCGTGCCGCGAGGAAGCGAGCAAATCGTCCCTCTGAGAGGAACGGTTTGGCATCTGGCGTGTTCAGGGCCTTCAACGGCTCTCCACCGTCTGCGAGAACCGCCCCGAAATGCCTTGTCTCATTGTGGATCGTTTTCTCCCGGCTGGCGGGCGTCATCAGCGCGACGAGCCGGGTGAACAGCCGCCAGTCGGCCTCCTGTCCTTCGGGGATGCCCAGCCGTGTCACCTGCCGCCAGAACAGGGTCGAACCGGCATCCCTCATCCGACGCGCGGCGGCCTTGTCGCCGGGATCGGCGGCGGCGAGCGCGGCGGCTATCGCCAGCGCCCGGCGTGCAGTCTCGCTTTCAGGCTTCGACATGTGCATCCTCCGGCTTCAAGTCGCTCATCGCCTTTGCCAACCCGTATTCCAGCGCCTGCCGCCCCCGCGCCTCGGCCCGCGGGCGCATCAGCGAGGCGCAGGGGATGGCCGGAAGCGCGCGCACGAACTCCTCCCGCGCGTGTTGTGCCAGCCGGTCCAGAAACGCGGCGCGAACGGGGGCAATCTCTGCCTCCGAAGTGGCCGCCATTCGCGCCCAGAGTTCGGGAAAGAACAACTGGTCGGCGTGGCGGCGCAGCGCCTCGCGCGCCGCTGCCGTGAATTTGTTCAGCTTGTCCCGTCCAGTTGGCTTAGCCCTGAGGTTCTTTCGTCTTTCCTTGTCGCCCAACGTGGCAACCAGTTCGAGTGCGTCGGAAAGACTACTGCTGATCGCCGCTATGTCGTTAAGAACCCCTGGCGCGATGGCCTTGGGCCTCTCGCCGAACAGGTCGCGCACCATGGCCAAAGGCACCGGTACAACGCGCGACTTGAACCCGTCGGTCTTGGAATTTCCGCGCGCAAATGCTTCAGCGACCAGCAGCATCGAACCGTTGGCATCTCTGGCTTGGCGCTGCGCGAGTGGAGGGACAGACCATTCAGGAGGGTTTTTGAAAAGCAGCTCGAAGAGTAGCTGGTGGGTCCAATCCCTATCACCAAGTGTAAGGCTCTTTCCGTCGGTGAGATGCACAGTAGCCCATGGGTCTCCGGTGTTTCCCTTCAGTTCTGAAGCCGAAGTCCTAGGCTGCGACGACGTGCTCTTTCGCCCGAAAATTCTCTCACCTATGCGATCGAGCCTGATCCGGCGACAAACCTCGATAAAGAGCGGATGCAGCTTACTGATGTCGACCGTCTTGCCTTCTGGCCAAGGAAAAACCCATATGAGGCCTCCGCGAACGTCGCCGCAAAACATGTCCAATAGGGTCTTCGTATCCCTGCTCCACCATGTAGCGGGGTCGACGCCAGTGGAGTATGGTTTGCATGGTGCCAGACCCAGAAGAACGCGAGAGGAATTGCCTTTGTTCATTCGGGCAATCCCATTGAGGCGACCGCCGCCTCCGCCATAACCCTCCATCGTTTGCAGGCTGACAAGCGCAAAGATCCAGTCCTGCGGCGCGGCCTTGCGGGCGATCTCGCGCTTCACATCGTGGTTGCGCGAGGTGATCAGCATGTCCAGCGCATCGGGCGTTGCCACCTCGGACCATTTCAGCCCACCGGGATCGGCCGGTTGCAGAAAGGCCGGGCGCGTGCGGTCCACGCCGATCAGGTGCCAGGGGTCATCTTCGGGAAAGCCGGGGGTCAGCGCGCGCAGGGCTTCGCGCCAGGTCTCCTCGTCTGCCGGAAGGTCGCGGTGCCCAGCGGCGTCCAGCGCCAGAACCGAAAGCTGCACGAGGAACATGTGCCATGCCGGGCGCTGATGCGGGCGCAAAGCGGGAAACCCTTGCACCGCACCGTGCGCCATGGCGGCCAGCAGACCCGGCAGGCTGTGCCAGCCCGCATCAGTCTGGATCAGCCTTTCCCGCAGCAGATCAAGCGTCATCGCCCCCTCCGTATTGCAGTCCCATGTGACCGTAGAGCATTACCCTGTCAGAAACAGTCACCCTTGCAGGTGGCCCGGCATCGACTTGCACTGCCTCCTCACCCGTCAGGCCCCGTGACCAGTGTGCCGGCAGGGCCATCCGGCGGATCGGTGCGCCGAAGGCCCCGATCGTGCCTTCGGGCAGGGTCAGGATCACGCCTTCCTCGCCCAGCCGGGTGCGAATCTTCTCGTCATCCGGAAAGCAGCGGACCCGGCCATCGTGGTCTAGAAATGACTTGGTGCGGTCCAGAATGGCCAGATCAGCCAGATTGATTTCTGCGTAGCTCTTGCCCACCACACGCTGGCGATAGGCCCTCCAACCATGGGCCTCAGCGAGGGGTTCCAACGCCTGCGGATGGGTTGCGGCCTCGACCAGCGCGCGATTCATCGCGGGGATTTGCCAGACCGGTTGCGCGGTGATCTGATCCAGCGTGGCCTGCAGGCCGGGAACATCGACATAAACGCCCGACAGGCTGGGCCCGCCCGGATAGGCGCCAAGCCCGTTTTCGGCCCGCCGGGTCAGCGGATCAAGCCCGCTCTCTGGGCACATTACGATGACACGCGCCTGCGCGAAGCTGTCGGGCCTTGGGCGGCGATGCCGGTGCAGCCGCCCGATGCGCTGCAAGAGCACGTCCATGGGGCAGAGGTCCGTGATCAGCAGGTCGGCGCACAGGTCCAGCGACTGTTCCAACGTCTGCGTTCCGATGACGATCCGCCCCTCCATCGGACTGTCCTTGCCGATGGCCTGCTCGACGGCATGGTCCAGCAGTGCCCGGTCCTCGACCGCAAAGCGGCTGTGATGCAGGGTCGGGATGCCCCGCACCGACAGCAGACGATCCGCGTCCGCTTGGGTACAGGCCGCGAAGGTTTCTTGTGCCCGGGCCACGGTGTTGCGGATGACCAGCACCCGGGCCCCCTGCCCCGCCGCCTGCATCGCCAGTTGCGCCGCATCCGTGCCAGACCAGCTGTCCACGGCCTGCATCTGCACCGTCTTGGCCCCGCCGGGTTCCGCCGGAATTGCGTGCAACCCCTTCGAGGTCCAGACCGCCGGATAGGGAAGGGCCGCGTCCCGGGCCAGATCCTCGTGCGGCTCGTTCCGCCATCGGCGCCGAGCAACCGCACCCAGGGTGGCCGACATCAGCAGGGTATGGCCGCCCAAGTCCAAATGCGCCTGAACCATCGCGCGTTGGGTCTCGGTCATGTAGGGGTCCGAGGCGTGGACCTCGTCCACTACGAGCAGAGCACGCGAAAGGCTGGCGCTGCGCAGATGGGCGAACTTCACCTGGAGGCCGCCCAGTGCCACCTGGTCAACCGTGCCTACGGCTACGCGCGCCGCAAGGTAGCGCGCAGAATGTTCGGCGGCCCAGCGTTGTGGAGCTGGGCCATCGTCCCAGAGCACTTCGAAACCGGGAAGTAGTCGGCCTTTCGCTTCTCCCGCCAGGGCTTGGCCGGGCACGGCCAGCACTGCCTCCGGCGCGATGTCGAACATTCGGCGCAAGGCGGCGTTGATCCGTCGGTGCAACTGTCGCGCTGCGGTTCGGGTCGGGACAGCAAAGTATAGCGCGTCGACTTCACCAGCATCCAGCAGAGCCGCAAAGCGCCAAAGCGCAGCCTCAGTCTTGCCCGCGCCGGTTTCTGCTTCAAGCAGCACAAGGTTTTCGTCCGTGGGCAAGCCACCGATCGCTTCCTGTGCGGGACGCGGCCGTGCATGGTCGGAGATCAGCGGCCAGGACAGCTCACCGAGAAGGCCCGGGCTGGCGGCTAGCCCTATCTCTTCGATGCGCGCGCGCGCACGCATTTGCGCAAGCTGCCAGTATTCTGGACAGAAGCTGGGCTCAAAGGGGAAGGCCTGCCGGTCTGAGGCAATCCAGTCAGAAAGTGTCAGAAGACCACAAAAGTAGTGAAGGAGAGGCGGATGAGGTGGTGGTGGGCTAGCGGTTGCGATCTCCGGGAACCAGGCTTTCAGTGCCGTCCCCATGACCGCTTCCTCGCTCTGCCAGTTGTAGAACGGCAGGATCGGAAAGGCCTTATGAGCCAAGCCATCGTCGGGTTCAGGGACAGGACGACCGTGATGTGCAAAAAGGGCGGCAAACCACTCCCGAACTAGCTGCCATCGCGCGATATGCTCTACTGCACCTGCGAGCGCACTTGATCGCTGAAGTCGCATCCAAAGGAAGCCGCCTTGTAAATGTCCCAACAACGGATGGCCATGACCTGGTGGCCAACCCTTGGCCTGAAAGCCGGGGGCGAGCTTGCCGATGTCATGCAGGAACGCGAGGGCGCCAAGGCACTTGCGTTCGGCAGGGGAGATTGGGCGCCCTAGTGCAGCTGATGCGCGTCGGTTCCAAATCGGCTGCTCGAGGAGAAAGGAGAGAACAGCCGCCACATCTGCTGAATGATGTGCAAGGTGGTGTGAAGCCCCTGTCTCACGGTCGACCTTTCCCCATGCTGGGCGTTGCGACGAAGGATCTACAACGCCGACCAAGATTGCCTCTCAAGAATGCTGTATATTAGCCATTGCTGCGTAAGTGCGCCCTTTTTGAATTGGTGGCCTTTCAGGGCCAGCACTTCTTTGTTTCTTGCTCGATCTGAAACGCTGGCCTGACCCACCTTTGCGTAGTCCACACGGCCACCCAATTCGTCCCGACGGGCTCAGATATCAACCAGATAGGGCTCAAGACGCGAAAAACGTTTCCGCTGCAGGTTTGCTCATGTCGAGCCAAGGTTCAAGGGGCTCACTTGCCAGAGTCGCTGCTCACCTCCCTCGCCAGCGTCGTCCCCTTCGCCAGCCGCCGCCCCAACGTCTCGACGAAGCCGTTGTACCGCTCCATGCCCTTGGCCTGCGCGGCCTCGCGCAGGTCGTCGGGGACCGGGGGTGTTGCTGTCAGCCAGAAGCGGATGAAGAGGGCGAGGGCTTCGCCGGTGATGTCGTGGTTGCGGTCCAGGCGTTCGATGGCGCGGGTCAGGCGGTCGAGGCGGCGGGTGATGGCGGCCTCGGCCTGGTCGGGGCCGTCGGGGGAGAGGAAGGTCGCAAGGGCAGACTCCACGATCTTCGACTTCGGGACGCGGCGGCGGGCCGCGAGGTCGTCGAGGGCTGCGGTCAGGGTCGGGTCCAGGTAAACGGTGAGCTGATCCTTCTTCATGGCCGGGCTCCTACAGGACCATGCCGTCGTCGGGGTCCAAGGCGGCCTGGCGGGCGACGGTGCGGAAGCCGCGGCGGAGTGCCCGGGCGCGCGCAGCATCGGCGTCGCTGTTGTCGTCGAGGGTCGGGAGTTCGGGCTCCGGGGTCGGGCTGTGCTGGTCCGTGTCTTCTTGCTCGACCAGTTCGGGCGTGCGCCGGAGGCCGCCAATCTCGTCCGCGCCGTCAACTGCGGCCTTTTCCTGTGATGGGGCAGTGATCGGGGCCAGCCCACTCCAATCGTCCGTCGGTGGTCTCCCCGTTTGCACCTTGGCGCCAACCTTTGGCGGTGGGATCACCCGCGCCTTCAGTTGGGCGTCGAGGAAGTACCGCACCTTGCGCGCCCGGACCGGCGGGGCGCCGGAGACCAGCACGATCTCGTCATCGGGCGGCAACTGCATGATCTCGCCTGGGGTGAGCAGCGCGCGTGCCGTTTCCTGACGCGAGACCATCAGGTGCCCGAGCCAGGGCGACAGGCGGTGCCCGGCGTAGTTCTTCATGGCGCGCAGCTCGGTCGTGGTGCCGAGCGCGTCGGACAGGCGCTTGGCCGTGCGCTCGTCGTTGGTCGCGAAGGCGACGCGGACATGGCAGTTGTCGAGGATGGCGTTGTTCTGGCCATAGGCCTTCTCGATCTGGTTCAGGGACTGGGCGATCAGGAAGGCCTTGAGGCGGTAGCCCGCCATGAAGGCGAGCTGGCTCTCGAAGAAGTCGAGGCGCCCCAGCGCCGGGAACTCGTCGAGCAGGAACAGGAGCCGATGGCGGCCCGTGGTCGCCTCCAGATCCTCGGTCAGGCGACGGCCGATCTGGTTCAGGATCAGGCGCATGAGCGGCTTCGTCCGCGAGATGTCCGAGGGCGGCACGACAAGGTGCAGCGTCACGGGGCGCGGCCCCGACACCAGATCGGCGATCCGCCAGTCGCAGAGATCGGT
>DBBA01000148.1:0-787 GCA_002291955.1 Rhodobacteraceae bacterium UBA996
GACTGCCGTCCGCGCGCGATCGGCGGCGACGACAGCTGCCAGTATGCCAACGACGGGGAATGCGACGAGCCGGGGATCGGGCTGGGCTACTGCACCGAGTTCAGCGACATGACCGACTGCGCCGGGGTGGCCGACCTGCGCGGCCGGACCGATTCCTGCGCCACGGCGTTCGATGGGCAATGCACCGAGGGCAGCACCTGCGCCGATCTGTCCGACACGGCCGATTGCCTGGGCCGCGCCCGCCCGCGCGAGATGGAGGATCACTACTTCGGGCGCGACGACCGGTTCCTGCCGGACGTGGCGCAGATGCCCTGGGCGGCCATCGGGCTGTTGACCTCGGACGCGGGGGACTGCACGGGCACGCTGGTCGGTCCGCGGCTGGTGCTGACCGCGGCCCATTGCGTGGTCGGCGAGGATGGCCAGCCCCTGGTCCCCGACTGGTTCTTTGCCGCGAATGCGGGCGACCGCTATGCCGCCAAGGCGCAGGTCGTGGCGGCGGAGCCCGCGCCCGACTATGCCGACGAGGTGCGGGGGGCGGGGCTTGGCAACGGCAACGACTGGGCGCTGGTGACGCTCGACCGCGATCTGGGGCTGAGCCAGGGCATGCTGCCGGTGTATGTCCTGACGCCCGAGGAGCTGGCGCAGGTCCGGACCCGCGGGCTGATCGTGGATCAGGCGGGCTACAGCTGGGATACCGGCAACTTCCTGTCGGGCCATGCGGGGTGTCGCCTGACCACGGCCTATGACGACAGCACCGTGCTGCACGAATGCGACACGACCCGGGGCG
>DBBA01000148.1:1126-6194 GCA_002291955.1 Rhodobacteraceae bacterium UBA996
GACCCGGGGCGGCGTCGCGGGCGTGATCGCCGTGGACAGCCAGTTCTTCGACACCCAGGACAAGACGGCCACCTTCACCTCGGGCAACATGGCGGTGGACAGCCGCATCTTCGCTCCTGCCGTGGCGGTCGCGCTGGCCCGTTGAAGACGGACCAAGTGTAGCGTCCCCGCACTAGGCAGGGCGTCCCGCGGCTGGCAGTGTTCGCGCGCCAGTGAGGGGAGCGTGTCCATGGAAGAGTTCATCGGCGGCAATTCGGTCCTTCTGACCATCGCCGCGCTGATCATCCTGTCGATCTTCCTGGGCGTGCGGATCGTGCCGCAGTCGGAAAAGCACGTCGTGGAACGGTTCGGTCGGCTGCGGGCGGTGCTGGGACCGGGGATCAACTTCATCGTGCCGTTCCTGGACCGGGTCGCGCACCGGGTCAGCGTACTGGAACGGCAGTTGCCGAACGCGAGCCAGGACGCGATCACGTCGGACAACGTGCTGGTGAAGGTGGAGACGAGCGTGTTCTACCGGGTGACCGAGCCCGAGCGCACCGTGTACCGCATCCGCGACATCGACGGGGCGATCGCCACCACGGTGGCGGGGATCGTGCGGTCCGAGATCGGCAAGCTCGAGCTCGACCAGGTGCAGTCGAACCGGGCCGAGCTGATCGCCAAGGTGCGGGAAGCGGTCGCCCTGATGGTCGATGACTGGGGGGTGGAGGTCACGCGGGCCGAGATCCTGGACGTGAACCTCGACGAGGCGACGCGGGCAGCGATGCTGCAGCAGCTGAATGCCGAACGCGCGCGGCGGGCCATGGTGACGGAAGCCGAGGGCAAGAAGCGCGCGGTGGAGTTGCAGGCCGACGCGGACCTGTATGCGGCCGAGCAAGAGGCCAAGGCCAAGCGCGTGCTGGCCGAGGCCGAGGCCTTCGCCACCGCCGTGATCGCCGAATCGATCAAGGAGAACGGGATCGAGGCCGCGCAGTACCAGGTCGCGCTGAAGCAGGTCGAGGCGCTGACGGCGGTGGGGTCGGGCGCGGGCAAGCAGACGATCATCCTGCCCGCCGCGGCGATGGAGGCCTTCACCAACGCCTTCACGCTCCTCAAGGGGCGGATCGGCTGATGTCGGCGGCGTGGGAGCTCTGGTGGGTCTGGGTCGCGGGCGGGATGGTGCTGGGCATCATCGAGATCTTCGCGCCGGGCTTCATCTTCCTCGGCTTCGCCGCGGGTGCGGTGCTGACGGGGATCCTGGTGGCCGTGGTGCCCGGGATCGGTGCGCCGTGGTTGTTCGTGGTCTTTGCCGTGCTGTCCGTGCTGGTGTGGCTGGGCCTGCGCCGCGCGGTCGGCATCCGCGGCGGGCAGTACAAGCGGATCGACACGGATATCAACGAGAACTGAGGCCGACGGGTCAGCGTCCGGGCAGGCTGTCGAGGATCGCGGCCGCCGCCGCGGTGGGGTCGGGCGCGGCCCAGATGGGGCGGCCGACGACGATGTGATCTGCGCCGTGGGCCAGCGCCTGTGCCGGGCTGGCGATGCGCTTCTGGTCGCCCGCGGCGGCACCCGGGGGGCGCACGCCGGGGGTGACGATCAGGCGGCCCTCGGCCCCCGGCAGGGCGCGGATCATCGCCGCCTCGTGCGGGCTGGCGATCACTCCGTGGGCGCCTGCGGCAAAGGCGCGGGCGGCGCGGTCCTGGACGATCTGGCCGGGGTCGCCGGGGCGGATCTGGGCCGCGTCCATGTCGGCGCGGTCGTAGGACGTGAGGATCGTGACGGCGAGGATCTTGAGGCTCGATCCGCTGGCCCCCTGCACGGCGGCGGCGACAACCTGCGGGTCGCCCATCACGGTCAGGAAATCGAGGTCGAAGCGCGCAAGCCCGCGCACGGCGGATTCCACCGTGGCGCCGATATCGTAGAGCTTCATGTCGAGGAAGACGCGCAGGCCGCGTTCGTCCTTCAGTTCGCGGGCGAGGGCGAGGCCGCCGCCCGTGAGCATCCCGAGACCGATCTTGTAGAAGCCCACGCGCGGACCGATCCGGTCCACGAGCGACAGGCCCGACACGGCATCGCCCACGTCGAGGGCGACGATGAGGCGGTCGTCAGGCGCGGCGTCGGACATGGGGCGTTAACCTTGTGGCGCTAGGTCCCGGGGGGATGGGGCGCGTGTGGCCCGCTGTCAACCGGAAGGCATGAACGCATGGACCTGACGCTGACCTATGCCCGCCCGGACCGCGGCCCGGGGTCCGGTCCGCTGACCGTGGGCTGGCTGCGCGATACCGACAAGGGCGGCGTGATCTATGGGGCACCCGAACGGGCGTCCGACCTGACCGCCCGCCCGCGCGAGGCGGGGTCCCCGCACGGCAAGTCGCTGGCGCGCTGCCCGGCGGTGACGCAGGCCGAGGCACGGTTGTGGACGGTGCCCTGTCCGGTGGACCTGGCGCTGGGCTTTGCCCGTGACCCCGAGGGGCGGGCCGCCATCGTGAACCGCGCCGGGCCGTCGTCGGGCCTGCGCGCGGGCAAGCTGCGCGATGTGGTGACGCTGAGCGTCGAATCGGAATGGCGGCACCCGTCGCGGCCCGTGGTGCAGGTGAAGCTTCCTTACGTGTTCCTGTGCGACGAGCCGTGCTGGATCGTGCAGGCCCCGCCGTTCCTGCATTACCGGCCCGACCCGCTGCCCGGCCTGACGGTGACGGGGCGCTTCCCGATCAGCCTTTGGCCGCGCCCGCAGATGTGGGCGTTCGAATGGCACGACACCACGCGCGATCTGGTGGTGCGGCGGGGCGAGCCGCTGTTCCACGTCGGGTTCGAGGGGGAACGCCCCGAGCGCCCGATCCAGATGGTCGAGGCCGCGATGACCGCCGAGGTGCGCGCGTATCTCGACCATATCTCCGGCGCGGTGAACTTTGTCGGCCAGACCTTCCGCCTGTTCGAGGCCGCCGAGGCCGCGCGGCCCGAGCGGCTGGTGACGCCGGTCGCGCGGCGGGCGTCTCAGGGGGCCTCACCGGCTGGTGCGGCGGCGCAGGCGGTGTAGAACCGGCCCCGTGGATGCGCGGGGGGCGTGGGGATGCAGTCGGTTCTGGAAATCTGGGATGTGGCCAAGGGGGCCTTGCGCACCCTGTTGGTGACCGACCGGCATATCGAGGCGCCGAACTGGGCGCCCGACGGGTCGCACCTGCTGGTCAACGGCGAGGGGCGGCTGTTCCGGGTGCCGCTGCACGCACCCGATCTGGTGCCCGTGCCCACGCCCGATGACCTGCGGCTGAACAACGACCACGGGATTTCCCCGGACGGCAAATGGATCGTGCTGTCGGGGCACAAGGGCCAGGGGTCCGAGATGTACAAGATGCCCGCGGCCGGGGGCGTGCCGGAGAAGATCAGCCCCGCGGCGCCCAGCTGGTGGCACGGCTGGTCGCCCGATGGGGCGACGCTGACCTATGTTGCGGCGCGGGGTGGGTCGCGGGTGATCGACGTCTATGCGATGCCCTTTGGCGGTGGCCCCGAAGTCCGGCTGACCCTTGGGCAGGGGCACCACGACGGCCCCGACTTCAGCCATGACGGGCGGCACATCTACTACAACTGCGACCGCGACGGGCATGCGCAGATCTGGGTGATGGGGGCCGATGGCAGCGACCAGCGCAAGCTGTTCGCCGATGATCACGTCAACTGGTTCCCGCACCCGTCGCCCTGCGGGCGGCATCTGGTCTACCTGGCCTACCCTCCCGGCACGACCGGCCACCCGGCGATGCTGCCGGTGGCGCTGGTGCTGGGCCGCCCCGATGGCACGGGTCGCACCCGGATCGTGGCGTTCACCGGCGGGCAGGGCTCGATCAACGTGCCGTGCTGGGCGCCGGACGGATCGGCCTTTGCCTTTGTGCGCTACGCAGTCTGATCGGCCCCTGTGGCGGATTTGCCACGGGGTGCCCTTGCGCCCCCCCGGCCCGATGCCCAGATGAGGACCGAGGCCCGCAAGGGGACCCGTGCCGCGTGTCGGGCGGTCCGAAGGTCGGGCGCTGCACCAGAGGAGACGGCCGATGAACATGGAGAAGTTCACGGAACGGTCGCGCGGGTTCCTGCAGGCCGCGCAGACCATCGCGATGCGGGAAAGCCACCAGCGCGTGCTGCCCGAACATCTGCTCAAGGCGCTGATGGATGACGACCAGGGGCTGGCGGCGAACCTGATCCGCCGGGCGGGCGGCAGCCCGGAACAGGTGCTGCGCGCGGTCGATGCGACGATTGCGAAGCAGCCCAAGGTCACGGGCGGCGACGGGCAGGTCTATGTGGACCCGAGCCTGGTGCGTGTGCTGGACGAGGCCGAGACGGTCGCCAAGAAGGCGGGCGACAGCTTTGTGCCGGTCGAACGGCTGCTGACCGCGCTGGCGCTGGTCAAGACCCGCGCCAAGGAGGCGCTGGATGCCGGGGCGGTCACCGCGCAGGGCATCAACACGGCGATCAACGACATCCGCAAGGGCCGGACGGCGGACTCGGCGAGTGCCGAGGAGGGCTATGACGCGCTGAAGAAATACGCCCGCGACCTGACGGATGCCGCGCGCGAGGGCAAGATCGACCCGATCATCGGGCGCGATGACGAGATACGCCGCACCATGCAGGTGCTGTCGCGCCGGACCAAGAACAACCCCGTGCTGATCGGCGAACCGGGCGTCGGCAAGACCGCGATTGCCGAGGGCCTTGCGCTGCGCATCGTCAACGGCGACGTGCCGGAGAGCCTGCGCAACAAGCGGCTGATGGCGCTCGACATGGGCGCGCTGATTGCCGGGGCGAAGTACCGGGGCGAGTTCGAGGAGCGGCTGAAGGCGATCCTGTCCGAGGTCACGGCCGCGGCCGGGGAAATCGTGCTGTTCATCGACGAGATGCACACGCTGGTAGGCGCAGGCAAGGCCGAGGGCGCGATGGACGCGTCGAACCTGCTGAAGCCCGCGCTGGCACGGGGCGAGCTGCATTGCGTGGGGGCCACCACGCTGGATGAATACCGCAAGCACGTGGAAAAGGACGCGGCCCTGGCGCGGCGGTTCCAGCCGGTGTTCGTGACCGAACCCTCGGTCGAGGACACGGTCAGCATCCTGCGCGG
>DBBA01000148.1:6592-7498 GCA_002291955.1 Rhodobacteraceae bacterium UBA996
GTGGCCGCGGCGCAGCTGTCGCACCGCTACATCACCGACCGCTTCCTGCCCGACAAGGCCATCGACCTGGTGGACGAGGCCGCATCCCGCCTGCGGATGGAGGTGGATTCGAAGCCCGAGGAGCTGGACGCGCTCGACCGCGAGATCCTGCAGAAACAGATCGAGGTCGAGGCGCTGCGGCGCGAGGATGACCAGGCGTCGAAGGACCGGCTGGAGAAGCTGACGCGCGAGCTGGGCGACCTGCAGGAGCGGTCGGCCGAGATGACCGCGCGCTGGCAGGCGGAGCGCGACAAGCTGGAAAGCGCGCGGGGGCTGAAGGAACAGCTGGACCGCGCCCGGGCCGAACTGGACCAGGCCAAGCGCGAAGGGAACCTCGCCCGGGCAGGCGAGCTGTCCTATGGCGTGATCCCGGGGCTCGAGAAGAAGCTGGCCGAGGCCGAGGCGGGCGACGGGCTGATGGTCGAGGAGGCCGTGCGCCCCGAGCAGATCGCGGAAGTGGTGGAACGCTGGACCGGCATCCCCACGTCCAAGATGCTGGAGGGCGAGCGCGAGAAGCTGCTGCACATGGAGGACGAGATCGGCCGCCGGGTGATCGGGCAGCGGCGCGCGGTGGAGGCCGTGGCGCGGGCGGTGCGGCGCGCGCGGGCGGGGCTGAACGACGAGAAGCGGCCGCTGGGCAGTTTCCTGTTCCTGGGGCCGACGGGTGTGGGCAAGACGGAACTGACCAAGGCGCTGGCGGAATACCTGTTCAACGACGACACCGCGATGGTGCGCATCGACATGTCCGAGTTCATGGAGAAGCACGCGGTCAGCCGCCTGATCGGCGCGCCCCCGGGCTATGTGGGCTATGACGAGGGTGGAGTCCTGACGGTGTCCGTGCGGCGCAGGCCCTATCAGGTGATCCTG
>DBBA01000150.1:0-2998 GCA_002291955.1 Rhodobacteraceae bacterium UBA996
GCACAAGGGCACGCGCACGTCCTTGATCGACACGGTCTGGCCCAGCACGGGGAACCCGCCCTGCGCAAAGCGGTCCGACTGGCACAGGCCGCGCAGGTACTCGACGGCCATCTTGGCGGGCAGGTTGGTGCTGTCGCCGTTCCAGAACAGCAGGTCGAACGCGGGCGGCGGTTCGCCCATCATGTAGCTGCGGATCGCGGGCTGATAGATCAGGTCGTTCGACCGCAGGTAGCTGAAGGTCCGCGCCATGAAGAGCGACCGCAGGATGCCGGTCTGTTCCACCTCGCGCTCGATCCCGTCCACGAAGTCGTCGGTCAGGAACACCGCCATCTCGCCCTGATCCGAGAAGTCGGTGAGCGTTGTGAAGAGCGTTGCCGATTTCACGCTGTCGTCGCCCTGCGCGTGCATCCACGCCAGCGTCAGCGACAGCGTGGTGCCCGCGATGCAGTAGCCGACGGCGTTCACCTGATCCTCGGACGTGATCGCCTTGATCTGCGCGATTGCCGCCAGATACCCCTCGCGGATGTAGTCATCGAGCGCGGTGTCGCGGTAGCTGTCGTCGGGGTTCACCCAGGACACGACGAACAGGGTATAGCCCTGGTCCACGATCCACTTGATGAGCGAATTCGCGGGCTTGAGGTCGAGGATGTAGAACTTGTTGATCCAGGGCGGGAAGATGACCAGGGGTGTGCGGTGCACCTTGTCGGTCGTCGGCGTGTACTGGATCAGCTCGAACAGGCGGTTGCGGAACACGACCGACCCGGGCGTGGTGGCAAGGTTGCCCCCCACCTTGAAGGCGGACGTGTCGGCCAGCGACACGACCATGTCGCCGTCATGGCTCTCGATGTCGCGGACGAGGTTTTCGAGGCCCTTCACCAGGCTCTCGCCCTCGGTTTCCACGGCGCGGGCCAGTGCGTCGGGGTTGGTCGCAAGGAAGTTCGTGGGCGCCATCATGTCCACGATCTGCCGGGTGAAGTAGTCCACCCGCTTGCGGTCGGTGTCCGACAGCCCCGGCAGGTCGGCGGCGGCCTGGGTGATCGCCTGCGCCGACATCAGGTACTGCTGCTTGAGGTAGTTGAACCACGGGTGCGTGTCCCACAGGGGGTTGGCGAACCGGCGGTCCCTGGGCGTGTCATCCTCGGGCGGGGTGAGGCGGCCCTTCGCGGCCAGCGTCTGCGCCTCGACCGCGTGGGTCAGGGCGCGGCCCCACCAGCCCACCTGATGCTCGATGATCTTCGCGGGGTTGTTCAGCATCTCGGCCCACCAGGCGGCGGAGGCCTTCAGGAACAGGTCCTGCCCCGGCCCGGTCAGGGACGGCGGGGTGGGCTTGCGGGCCGCAAGCGCGGCGACAAGGCGCTGCGACAGGTCCTCGATCCGCGCCAGATTGGCATTCAGACGGTCCAGATTCGGAAGATTGTCGCCACCATGCTGCGCTGCGGCATCGTGGCCCTTGCCAGCGCCCGTGTCGCCAGTTGTCATGGTCAACGATCCCCCCTAGGCTTTGCGGGCAGCATAGCGTCGCCGGGCCGGGGGGGAAAGGCGACGTCAAGGTTTCCATGCTGTGGTGGGTCGCACGGCGCGGCCATTGGGGTGCCCCATGCGTTACATGCTGACCTACGACCTGATGGAAACGGTGCGCAACACCAACCAGTGGCTGGGGGCGACGGCGCTGGCCATGGCGTCCTATCCGGCGGTCGGGCTGGTGCCGTCCCCGGCCTTCCGGCTGATGGCCGCCTGGGGCGAGGTGACGGAACGCACGTTCTCGCGCATGGTCGTCAAGCCCGGCTGGGGCATCGCCAGCGTCGTGGGCGATGATGGCCGCGACCATGTGGTGTCGGTGGACACGGTGGTGAAGAAGCCCTTCGGCAACCTGATCCACTTCAAGGTGCAGGGCCGCAAGCGCAAGGACCGCAAGGTGCTGCTGGTCGCGCCGATGTCGGGGCACTATGCCACGCTCCTGCGGTCCACGGTCGTCAGCCTGCTGCCCGACTGCGAGGTGTACATCACCGACTGGCACAATGCCCGCGACATTCCCGTGTCGATGGGCAAGTTCGACATCGAGGATTACACGCTCTACCTTGTGGAGTTCATGAAGGCGCTCGGCCACCGCTGCCACGTGATCGCGGTCTGCCAGCCTGCGCCGCTGGCACTCGCCGCCACCGCCTATCTGGCCGAGGATGATCCCAAGGCGCAGCCGCGCACGCTGACCCTGATCGGCGGGCCGATCGACCCCGATGCGACCCCCACCGACGTGACCGATTTCGGGCGCCGGGTGACGATGGGGCAGCTGGAACAGTCGATGCTCCAGCGGGTGGGGTTCAAGTATGCGGGCGCGGGCCGGATGGTGTACCCGGGGCTCCTGCAACTGGCGTCCTTCATGTCGATGAACGCGGAAATGCACGGCAAGGCGTTCTTCGACCAGGTGATGCGCGTCGCCAAGGGCGAGGGCGGCGATCACGACAAGCACAACCGATTCTATGACGAATACCTGGCCGTGATGGACATGCCGGCCGAATTCTACCTGTCCACGGTGGAACGCATCTTCAAGCGCCGGGTGGTGGCGCGCAACGTGTTCACGGTGGCCGGACGGCAGGTGGACATCGGCAAGATCACCGACGTGGCCGTGAAGGTGGTGGAAGGCGAGAAGGACGACATCAGCGCGCCGGGCCAGTGCCTTGCCGCGCTGGACCTTCTCACCGGCCTGCCCGACAGCAAGAAATATGCCCATCTGGAACCCGGCGCGGGCCACTACGGCATCTTCGCGGGGAAAAGCTGGCGCGAGAACATCCGCCCGCTGGTGCTGAACTTCATCGACGCGAACACGCCGCCGAAGAAGCCGCGCAGCGTGCCCGCCCCGGGCGCGGCGAACGCCGACGGCGCGGGGACCGGTCCCGCCACCGCCGCGGCCGAGTAGCACGCGCCCCCGGGCCCCGGTCACCGCAAGGGGTGCCCCGCGGGGTGCCCGCGTCCGGGCCTGTGATCCTGGCCTGTGATCCTG
>DBBA01000150.1:3374-6103 GCA_002291955.1 Rhodobacteraceae bacterium UBA996
CTGACCGCCAACCTGGGCCGCTGGTTTTGCCCACCGGTCCCGGGCCAACTGGTCCTGACTGCCGGTCCGGGCCCTGCCCTCCACCTGCGGTGCAACGCCATCCCGCCGCACGGCCCGGTTGTGGCGATTCACCGCCATGCCTGACCCGCGCCATATCCCGGCCACTTGTTTGCCAGGCGTTAATGGTTAACCTCGCTTAACCACGTCCGGCAGGGGGCCGGGGGTGTCGGGGCGCTGGACCGCGCATGGCGATCATCAACGGGACGGGCGGCGCGGACCGCATCAACGGCACCGACGATCCCGGCGACACGATCAACGCGGGCAACGGCACCGACACCGTGTTCGGCGGCCTTGGCAACGACGTCATCGACGGCGGCGGCAATTCGGACCTGATCTATGGCGATGCCGCGGGCACGGGAACGTGGCTGTTCCGCGTGTTCGACCGCGACTTCTCCTCGGCCAGCAACCAGGCGACCACCATCGACGCGGCCGGCAGCACCTTCCGCTTCACCGGCCGCACCGACGACTTCACCCAGGTCGCCACGCTGGTGAACAATGCCCGCGGCACCACCGGCAACCCCGAGGACTTCGGCGTCGTCATCAGCGCGCGCTACACCGCGCCGGTGTCGGGCACCTACCGCTTCACCACCACCAGCGACGACGGATCGCGCCTGATCCTGCGCGACGGGGCTGGCAACCCGCTGACCTTTGCCAACCAGACGGGCGGATCCCTGCCCTACCTGAACAACGACTTTCACCAGTCCGCGACCACCCGCTTCGGCGACGTGACGCTGCAGGCCGGGCAGACCTACACGATCGAGATCCGCGTCTGGGAGAATGCGGGCGAGCAGGTGCTGGGCGCGACCGTCCAGCCGCCCGGCCAGCCTGCCGCCAGCCTGGTCGGCAACCCCAACGTCCGCCCGCTGGCCGACGGCAACGACACCATCGACGGCGGCACCGGCAACGACACGATCTTTGGCGGCGGCGGCGAGGACAGGCTGCTCGGCGGGTTCGGCAACGACCGGCTGGACGGCGGCACCGGGAACGACATCCTGGAGGGCGGCGACGGCACTGACATCCTGGACGGTGCTGCCGGGAACGACACCTTGATCGGCGGCGCGGGCACCGACACGCTGACGGGCGGACTGGGGAACGACACGTTCCGCTTCGACACCGGGGCCCAGGCGGACCGGATCACCGATTTCGACACCGCCGATGCCGACGGCGACGGGCGCACGAACGACCAGTTCGATGTGAGCCGCCTGATCGACCCGCTGACCGGACTGCCGGTCCGCTTTGGCCGGATCGTCGTCAGCCAGAATGCGGGCGGGGACGCGGTCCTGACCTTCCCCGACGGCACGGTTGTCACCGTCACCGGACGCCCCGCGTCGGCCTTCGACACCATCGGCGAAGGCTGGGCGGCGGGCCTGCCCTGCTTTGCGGGCGGCACCCCGATCCTGACGCCCGACGGCGAACGTGCGGTGCAGGGCATCCGCCCGGGTGATCTGGTCGTCACGCTGGACGCCGGTCCCCAGCCGGTGCTGTGGGCGGGTGCCCGTGCGCTTGGCGCGGCAGACCTGGCCTTGCGCCCCGACCTGCGGCCGGTGCGGCTGGCGCCGGGCCAGTGGGGGGACCGGGCGCTGGTCGTGTCGCCCCAGCACGCGGTGCTGGTGGGCGACGCGCTGGTGCGCGCGCGCCATCTGGCCGAGGCCGGGCGCGGGGCGCGCGTGTTGCGGGGCGCGCGGCGGGTGACCTATCACCACCTGCTTCTGCCGCGGCACGGGCTGATCCGCGCGGCGGGCCTGTGGACCGAAAGCCTGTTCCCCGGCCCCGAGGCGCTGCGCGGTCTGACGCCCGGCCAGCGCGCCGCGATCTCGGCCGCGGTGCTGGGCCACACCGGCGGCACGGCCGACACGGTTGCCACCGCCTATGGTCCCCGCGCCCGCCCGCTGGTCGCCCGCCACGCGGTCGGCCCGGTGCTGGCGGCCGCCGGGCGCGCGGTCGTCCCGGCCTGACTATCCTGACCGTCCCGGCCCGCCCGGCCGAAGTTAATCCTTCGTTCGTTCCCGTGCCTTAACCTTCCCCCCGGGTGAAGGACTGGGGCGGGCGATGTCCACGATCAACGGGACATGCAGGGCGGATTCTGTGGCGTGGTTCCCGACCGGCGGACCCGGGCGCGGCAGCGCACGGCGGGCCCGCGCCTGCCGTCCTTGCGCATCCATGACCGTCGCGGAGGGCCGCTAGATGCCCACCACGTTCGAGGTCATATATCTTGGCACCCTGCCGCGCATCGACACCACGCAGGACAACGAGGTCGTCGAAAGCGCGGGGGCCATCCTTGGCACCTACGGCAGCGCGGGAGCGCCGCTCAACGCGCAGGTCCGGACCCTGTCGGCGCTCGACCTGTCCGAGGATGACAACAGCACCTACGACCTGGACAACGACGGCGGCTTCGACACGTTCCGCATCAACGGCGGGGCGGCGCAAAGCTTCGATGGCTCGGCGATCTACAACGCCACCATCACCTACATGGACGGCACGACCGCCACCATCACCGCCGAGGTGATGCAGGACGTCAACGGCAACACCTACCTCGTGCCGGAGACGACCGCCAATGCCGACCAGGCGGCGCTGACGGCCAAGCCGATCCAGTCGCTGACGCTGACCAGCGTGGTGTCGAACACCGGCGACATGGCGGCGGACCGGGTGGCGGGCGACTTCATCTCGGC
>DBBA01000365.1 GCA_002291955.1 Rhodobacteraceae bacterium UBA996
GGTGGCAGATGACCAAGCGCATCACCCAAGAAGCCCGTGAGGCGGTCCGCGCCCGGCAAAAGCAGGACGTGGCTTGACACGCTCACCCATGCCGCACCACACAGCGGCATGGGCAACAACACCCCCATCTTCTGGATGCTTGATCCCGGCTTCCTCGCCTTCGTCGCAGTCGTCGCGGCAGGCTACGGACTGGTCCGGTTGATCGCCTACATCCGCGGTCGCTGACCCACATCTGGGGGTATCAGCGGCATATTCGACTGCCAGTTGACTGGAAGATTCTACATTGCGACAATGCGCGCGCTGGAGGATCGTCCCATGCCCGCGCTGCGCAACGCCAAGAGGGAAGCGTTCTGCCAGGAATACTTGGTGGACCTCGACGCTACGAAGGCCCTTTTCCGGGCCGGATACAAGCCCACGAAGCGCAGCACCGCCGCCAACATGGCAAACCAGCTGATGGGCTATCCCGAAGTGGGCGAGCGCATCCGCGAACTCATGGCCGAGCGGAGCGCGCGCGTCAGCCTCGAAGCCGACGATGTCCTGCGACGCTACTCCCAGATCGCCACCGCAGACCCGCGCGCGCTGATGCAGCACCGGCGCGGCGCCTGCCGCTTCTGTCACGGCATCGACCACGCCTACCAGTGGCGCACCCCCCGGGAATACGACGACGCCCGGTCGGCATGGGAAGCTGAATACGCGGCCGAAGCGGACCGGGAGACGCCGCGCCCCGCTGTCATGGCCCGCCTGCGCGCCACAGAGCCCGTCGAGAGCGGCGGCTATGGCTACTCCCGCAACCTCTCCCCCAACCCCTTCTGCCCGGAGTGCGACGGCTACGGCATCGGCTTCACCGTGCTGGCCGACACCGCATCCCTGCCGCCAGAGGCCGCGATCCTGTTCGACGCCGTCGAGGAAACCGACAAGGGCACCAAGATCAAGACGCTGGACCGGATGCACGCCCTCGACCAGGTCGCCCGCCACCTCGGAATGTTCGACCGCGAGAATGCAGGCCGCCCCGTCGCCGACGCCCTCGGCGATCTGATCCGCCACATCCAGACCACCGGATCGCGCGCGCCAATCGTGCCGGTCCCCCCACAGGAGCCCGCCAGCTCATGACCGACGACCCATTCCTGCACGACGAAGCCTGGCGGCGCGGGCGTGATCTGAGCAATGGGGACGCCAGCGCGGAAACCCTCCTGCGCATCGCGGCCGACATCGAGGAGGTGATGCGCGTGGGGCTTGGGCCGGTGCCGCAGCAAGCAAAAGGCGCGAACCAGGCGCCCAGCGATGGCGACGCGCGCTGGCCCCGCACCCTGCTGTCCCCGTGGGAATTCTAGGACGTGACCGCGCCATTCCCGCCGCCCCCCAAGCGC
Organism: Rhodobacteraceae bacterium UBA996; assembly: GCA_002291955.1. Classification (GTDB taxonomy): domain Bacteria; phylum Pseudomonadota; class Alphaproteobacteria; order Rhodobacterales; family Rhodobacteraceae; genus UBA996. Next base: position 1,368 of record DBBA01000365.1, read on the forward strand.
CACGCCTTCCTGCCCGTCAGCGTCGACGCCGTCGCGGAACTGGCCCTGCCCCACCTGCCCAAGGGCAAACGCCATCCTGTCCGCAGGCCTGACCGCCCGCGGCAGGCTTGCGGACAGGATGGCGTTTGCCTCGTTCACGGTCCCGCGCCACGGCATCCTCTGCGCATTCGTAATCCCGCACATGGCGAACCTGTTCACGATGGCCGCTGCCGTTGCCACGGTCTGGATGGGTGTAACCGACGAGGACGACGCCCCGGTCAAGGAGGTGCGTCGCTATCATGCCTGACGGAGGGATGACCTCAGCCAACGCGCTGATCCCCATGCTGGGCGACTGGCATTGGCGCATCCATTCGGGGTGCCTCTACAAGATCAAGGTCAAGAGCCCCGGCACGTCGGCAAGCGACCCCGGCATGATCGTGCCGTTCATCCCCAACCCCGCACAGAAGAAGCTGCTGTCCCGCCTCTGGCATCGCAACGTCCTGCTGAAGGCGCGCCAGATGGGCTTTTGCCTCGACCCGGCCACGCCAATCCTCATGGCCGATCTGACCTGGCGCCGCCTCGCTGATGTGCGCCCCGGCGACCGTGTCGTGGCCTGCGACGAGTTCCCGCCGGGCGGCAAGGGCCCGACAAGATCGCTTCGCATCGCTGATGTCGTCGCCACCGCCGTCACGCGCCACGACCACGCCTATCGCCTGCATCTGGCCTCTGGCGCTGTCGTCACCTGCTCCGGCAATCACCGATGGCTGTCCCGCTCTCCCGGCCAAGCGGAAGGCCGGTGGCGGATGATCGAAGAACCCTCAAAGGCGCGCCTAAAAGTGGGCTGCGCGATCCGGCGTGCCTGCGCCTCGCCGTCCGCGGCCGATCCAGATGACGGATGGATGGCGGGAATTCTCGACGGAGAGGGGTCTTTAGCCCTCGCCACGCGCACCGGCGCCTCCCTTTGCGCTTTCCAGCGCCCAGGCCCCGTTTTCGACCGCATGGTGGCATGGGCGACGCGCCGCGGCCTGCCCCATCGCATCGAGGAAGATCACCGAGAGGGTGGATCGAAGCTAGGTCTGCGCGCCGTCCACAAGATTGTATTCGGAAGGCTGGACACTGTCATCGACGTGCTGGCCGCCTGCCCAACAACCCGATTCCGCGAACGCATGATCTACGACGGCAAGGCCATCCCCGGGAAGCGCACCGGCGCCAATTGGGACGAAATCGTGCGCATCGAGCGCGTGGACACTCCGCACGACCTGATCGACATCCAGACCTCTACCGGCACCTTCGTGGCAAGCGGCCTCATCTCGCACAACTCTACCGCAATCGCGATTCTCGCCCTCGATCACGCCCTCTGGAACGCCGACCAGAACGTGGTGCTGATCGCACACACTTTGGATGACGCCGAGAACCTGTTCCGCGACAAGATCAAGCTGGCCTACGACAACCTGCCCGACGCGATCCGCGCATACTGCCCGCTGGTGAAGTCCAACGATTCGCAGCTGATCTTCGCCAACGGCTCCTCGATCCGTGTGACCACATCGGCGCGATCCGCCACCGTGCAGTTCCTCCACGTCTCGGAGATGGGCAAGATCGCGGCGCAGTTCCCGCACAAGGCCAGGGAAATCACCACCGGCTCGCTGCAGGCGGTCCCGTCGACCGGCATCGCCATCATCGAGTCCACCGCCGAAGGGCAGGCAGGCGAGTTCTACGACATCGCGAGCACCGCCGAGAACCTCCAGAAGCAGGGGGCCGACGGCGTGACACGCCAACTCGACCCCTCGGAATACCGGTTCCACTTCTTCCCTTGGTGGCAGGACCCGTCCTATCGCTCCGCGCCCGGCCGCGTCATCATCACCACCGCCGATCACGCCTACTTCGACAAGATCGAGGGCGAGATGGGGTGCGAAATCGACCTCGATCAGCGCACCTGGTATGTGGCGAAGCGCGACACCGACTTCCGCACCGAGCCCGAACTGATGTGGCGGGAATACCCGTCGACACCCGGCGAGTGCTGGCAGGCGTCGACCCGCGGGAAGATTCTGGCCGAACAAATGGCCAAAGCGCGCCGCGAAGGCCGCATCGGGCACTTCCCGCTGATCCGGCACGTCCCCTGCAACACGTTCTGGGACTTGGGGGCGACCGACTCCACGGTGGTCTGGGTTCACCAGCGCATCGGCGGGATGGACCGGTGGGTCAACTATCGCGAGGCCACCGGGGAGGGGTATCTTCCGTTCATCCTCTGGCTCGACCGTCTGGGCTGCGTCTGGGACACCCACTACCTCCCCCACGACGGCGGTAATACCCGGCAGGGCGCCGAAAGCGTGTATCGCCCCATCGACGTGCTGAGAGACATCCGGCCGATGTGGAACTGGCAGATCGTGCCCAGGGTCCACGACCTCCAGCACGGCATCGACCAGCTGCGTCTCGCGTGCGACACCTACCAGTTCCACGAGGAAACGACCAAGCAAGGCATCGTTCACCTCGACGCCTACAGCCGCCCATGGAACCGCACCTTGCAGACCTGGGCAAGCGGCCATCTCGAAGACGGTCACGAACACGCCCCGGATGCCATCCGCCAGCACGCCCAAGGCTTCGATCTGTCCGCCTTCGATCCCGCGCTGGACGCCAAGAAGAAGGCCAACCGGCGCGCCGGGCCACGCAACATCCGCAGATCAGGAGTCACGGTATGACCGAGTCCGAACGGACTGCCTTCCTGCGAAAGGCCATAATCGACCGCCTCGGCCTCGATGCCCTGGACGCCATCGAACTGACGGTCGCGCGCAACGACGAGGCCATGACCTATGACCTGACACTGCGCTGCCGCCGCGCCGGCGCAACCAGCCGCTCGCAATTCACCGACATGCGGATGGCCGACCGCAGTAGCATCCCGCGGATGCTGGCACAATCCGCACACCAGTGCGAGGCCTCGCCGTGAGCCGACTGATCCTGCCCCGCAACTACACCGAGCGCCCGGCGCTGGACCTGCGGAAACATGCGTTCCGGCGGCAGCACAAGGGCATCCTTGTCTTCGGGACTTGGCTGCGAAACCCCATGGGCGACTATCGCCCCTGCCTCGCCTTCGGTCCCGCAAACGAGCCGGTGCGACGCTGGGAGCCCTGTGTGGTGCGCCTCGATAGCGCCTGGATGTTCTCAGAGGAGGTTGGCGACGCCGACCGCGCCACCGTCGAACTCATGGAATACGCCGAGGCGATGGGCTGGAACCAGTTCGACAGCAACGACCTCATCAAGATCCTTTCCGCGATCCGCGACTGCCTCGCCGATCTCAAGAACATGCCCGCAGAACCGCCACTGGAAACCAAGTCGATCGGAGACGCCAAGATGGTGGACACCACCTCCGGCCGCGTCATCGAACATCAGGAGGTGACGGATCGTGTCTGAGGCCAGTGATTTCCGGGCGGGCGAATGGCACTTCGGCTCATCGAAGTCGCCGGAGGAAGCCGCGAAACGCTTCTTGGGCGAGGTGTCGAAGGCCGCGGCCCGCAAACCGATGGGCAACGCGCTGGATGAAGAAGCCGCGGTGAACACCCACAAGCGCCTGCTGGGCAACTACCTCTACGAGATGGACAAGCAGGCCCCCGGCCGCATGGAAATGGAGGTTGATGAAGCCTTCTACGACCACCGCCACTGGTCCCAAGAAGAAAGCGCGATCCTGAACGAGCGCGGGCAACTCGATCTCGTTTTCAACCTCATCCACACCTCCGTGAATTGGCTCTTGGGCAAGGAGAGGCGGTCGCGGAAGGACTTCAAGCTGATGCCGAGGCGCAAGGATGGGGCGCACACGGCACACCGCAAGACCGAGTTCCTTCGCTACCTCAGAGACGCCAACCACAGCCACATGGCCTACTCCGCGGCCTTCGCGGAGATGGTCAAGGCCGGGCTCTCATGGCTGGAGGCCGGATACCGGTCCGAAGACGATGGCGAGCCGGTCTATGATCGTCACGAATCCTGGCGAAACGTCATCCACGACAGCGCCAGCCGGGAACCCGACTATTCGGACGCCCGCTACCTGTTCCGCACCCGCTGGACCGATGTGGACCTCGCGATGGCGTTGTTCCCGGAGCGCGCAGGGGTGATCTCCAGGGCGACATCTGGCATCTACGAGTTCGGCTTGGGCGGTCTCGACAGCTACGGAGACGCCGCCATGGACAGCCACGAGCGGATGATGACGCAGGGCGGCGGCCTCTACGCCGACAGCACCCTGAACTATCGGGAGCGGGTGCGCCTGATCGAGGCGTGGTATCGGCGGCCGGTGCTGGAGAAATGGGTCGCCGGGGGGCAGTTCTCGGGCGAGGTGTTCGATGAAAGATCGCCGGGGCATCTCGGTGACATCGCCGCCGGCCGCGCCACCGTCGTCGCCAAGACCCGGATGCGAACGCATGTCGCGATCTTCACCAGTGCAGGCCTGATCTACCTGGGCCCCTCGATCTACCGGCACAACCGGTTCCCGCTGACGCCGATCTGGGGCTATCGCAGGGCCGAGGACGGGATGCCCTACGGTTACATCCGGGGTGTCCGCGACCCGCAGCGCGACCTGAACAAGCGCGCGTCCAAGGCCCTCTACCTTCTGTCCACGCGCCGCGCCTTCGTGCCCAAGGGGTCGGTCCGGGACATGGACGAGTTCCGTGAAGAAGCCGCGCGACCGGACGCGGTGATCGAGTTCACGCCGGTCGCCGGGATGGCGCCGAAGATCGAGACCGACCTGCAGCTTGCCGCCGCGCATCTGCAACTGATGGAATCCGACGCCAAGATGATCCAGTCCGTCGGCGGCGTCACCGACGAGAACATGGGGCGCCAGACCAACGCGACATCGGGACGAGCGATCGTTGCCAGACAGGATCAGGGCGAACTGGCCACGGCGATCCTGTTCGACAACTACCGGTTCGCCCGAATGATCCACGGCGAAAAGCTGGTGGTGAACGTCGAGCAATTCATCACCAAGGAACGCGAGTTCCGCATCACCGACCAGCGTGGCAATCCCGACTATGTGGTCATAAACGGCACCAGCCCCGAGGCCGTCAACATCGCAGCGTTCAAGGCCGATTTCATCATCGGCGAGGAGGAATGGCGGGCATCGCAACGGCAGGCCGATCTGGCGATCCTGATGGAGGTGCTGGCACAGATCGCCCCACAGGCGCCGATGATCGCCCTCGCCATCCTCGATCTGGTCGTCGAGATGATGAACCTGCCCAACGGCGACGAGATCGTGAAGCGAATCCGGCAGATCAGTGGTCAGACCGACCCCGACGCCGATCCCGACAACCCGACCCCCGAGATGATCGAGCAGCAGGCGGTCAAGCAGGCCGAGGCCCAGATGCAGCAGCGCGCGATGGAGGCGGAACTGGCGGCGAAAGAGGCCCAGGCCATGGAACTGGCCGCCAAGGCCCGGAAGACGCAACTCGATGCCGACAAGACCGAGGCGAGCAAAGCCATGGAAATCCTGGCGCAAATCCAGACCGCGCTGACCATTGCCACCAACCTCATGCAGATGCCGCAGGCGGCGCCCGTCACCGACCGCGTCATGGCAACGGCGCAGGCCTCGGCTGCTCCGCTGCCGCAGAACCTTCCCACCGCGGCCTCGGCCGCCCCTCAACCCGCCCTGATGTGAAGGAGCGAGACCCGTGCCCAAGACCGCAACCGAAGTCCTCGACGGCATCGACTACAAGGCCGTTCTGGGCGACCAGATCACGGCCGAAGCCATCGCCGGGCTCAACGCCGAGGAAGCGATGGCGATCCGCGAGATGGCAGAGGCCAACATCAGCATCGCCGAGGCGCCCGATGGCCCGGTGGACCTCGATGGTGATGGCGCCGACCCGCCGCCCCCGGATGTGACGGCACCGACCGCCAACGATCCGCCCGCGCCCGCAGAGCCTCCCGCGCCCGCCGCGCCTGCGGAACCGCCGCCGCCGATCGACCGCACCGCGGTGCAGACGAGGATTGCGGAACTGGATGGGCAGAAGGATGCCCTTCTCGACCAGTATGACAACGGCGAGATCAGCCGCGAGGAATTGCGGACGAAGCAGGCGGAAATCGACCAGGCCCGCGTCGCCGCGCAGTTGGAGTTGACGCGGGCCGACGAGGCGGCACAGGCCTATCAGCAGCAGACTGTCGCCGCCTACTGGTCGCGCGTCGAACAAATCAAGGAGGCGAACCCAACCTTCTGGGCTCCGGTCCACGTCACCGGCTTCAACGAGCGCGTGTTGGCGATCCAGAGAAGCCCGGAAGCCAAGTCGATGACCGTCGACCAGGTCTTCACCGCGGCCATGAACACCTACCGCCAGACCTTTGCGGCCGCAGGTGTCGAACTCCCGGCGCCGGTGACGCCCGGGCAGGCTCGCCCCGCACCGGGAGCAACGGCGCCCGCGGCCGCTCCCAAGGCGCCACAGCCGACGCTGGCCTTTGTCCCGCAGTCCGACACCGGCGCCGCAGTGGATGGCACATTCGCGGCCTTGGATCGGCTTCTCGAAAGCGACAACCCCTACATCGCAGAGGCCGCAATCGAGAAGCTGTCACCCGAAGCCCTCGAAGCCTGGCTGGCGAGCCAGTAATCTCGTGCCGTTGGTCAAGCAACTGACCGGAAGGGATCAGACCGTCATCATCGGTGACGGTCTGATCCGCATCAGGATCAAGAAGGCGAATGGGCGCGCCACCATGGTCATCGACGCCCCTGACGACGTGAAAGTGCGGGTTCTCGACGCCGACGCTGGACAAGACTCCAGCGGGCTTGCCGAAAACGCGCGATCCGTGGTATCACCACCCAGACCTTGACGCAGGATGTGCCTGGTTCCCCCCTCTTGAGGCAGGAACGCACATCATGGCGACCACCATCGTTGGAGTCGGCGACGTCAAGGCAGTCAAGGCGTGGGCGACCACGCTGGCAGTCGACGTCAAGAAGAAGATGAAGTGGGCGAACCGCAAGTGGATCGGCACCGATCCCAACGCGATCATCCACGAGAAGACGCAGCTGGAATCCGACCCCGGCGACCGTGTCAGCTTTGACCTCCTCATGTCCTTCCGCGGCGATGTCATCGAGGGCGACGATGTTGCCGAGGGCCGCGAAGAAGACATGCAGTTCTACACCGACGAGGTGCGCATCGACCAGGTCCGCAAACCCGGGTCCGCGGGCGGGCGGATGTCGCGGAAGCGGCAGGTCCACGACCTCCGCAAGCTCAACAAGGAACTGATCGGAAAGTTCCTGGCCGAGTGGAGCGACCAGGCCATCTTCGCCTACCTGTCCGGCGGCCTCGGCATCAACCAAGACTTCAAGTTCCGTCGCGCCTTTGCCGGGAATCCGTTCCAGGCGCCGGATGCCGCACACCAGATGTTCGGTGGGTCGGCGACCTCGATCGCCACCATCACCACCGCCGACGGCCTGACCAAGCAGGTGTTCGAGCGCGTCGGGGCCCGGGCGCGGATGATGAACGCCATCGACCTGAACACCCCGCAGATCAACCCCGTCACGGTCGAGGGCGAGGAACGCTACCTCTCCATCATCAACCCCTGGCAGGAAACCGGGATGCGGCAGCAGACCGGCGAAGGTGGCTGGCTGGAGATGACCCGCGCGCTGGCGACGGCCGTGGGCAACAAGTCCGACTTCGTGCGCGGCGGCACCGGGATGATCAACGGCATCGTCATCCATACCGACGCCTCGATCATCCGCTACAACAACTTTGGGGCTGGCGCCAACCTGCCCGGAGCGCGGGCGCTGTTCCTCGGCGCCCAGGCTGGCGCCATCGCCTACGGCACGACCACGAAGCAGCGGTATTTCTGGAACGAGGAACTGCGCGACTTCGGCAACAAGGTCGCCATGGCGGCCGGGGCGATCGTGGGCATCAAGAAGACGCGGTTTAACGACCGCGACTTCGGCGTCATCTCCATCGACACCTACGCCGTCCCGGTCAACTGATCCGGCCTGCCGCGCCCGACGCAGGGCGCGGCGCACCCCGCAACCCCGATAGAGGACACAGGCCATGCCGATCCTTCAGACCCCCGAAGCCGCCCGCCTCGCCCCGATCCTCGACATCGCGGTGGCGGGGCCGATGTTCCAACAGACCTTCACCTTCGTCCACAGCGGTGCAAACATCACGGCCGCCGCCGACAAGATCGAGATGGGGGCGCTGCCCGCCCATGCCCAGCTTCTCGAAATCGAGGCCATCCAGATCGGCATGACTGCGGGCACGACCTTCGCGTTCGGCTTCATGACCGGCGAGTTCTCGTCCCTGCTCGACACCCGCACCGTGGGCAACGAACTCCTGACCGCCCAGGTCATCAACACCCTCGTGCGCGTCCCGCCCCACACCTACTGGAACCTGCCGAAATCCGGGCTGGTCCGGTCCATCGGGTGCATTCTGTCGGCCAACGAGGCCGCCGCCGCCAACGGGTCGAAGCGCATCCATCTGACCTGCCGCTGGCGCTACTGATCCAGCCGCAGACGCCACGGGCGCCCCGCACCACGCCCGTGGCCTCACATCCAGCGTAGGGAAGGACGCGACCAATGCCTGTCATCATCGAATCCCTGATCCAGCGCCCGGGCGGCACCACCGTGCATCTCGATGGTGTGGCCTACCATTTCACGCCGGACTCCGTTGGGCGGCACACCTGTGCGGTCGCCAACACCTCGCACATGCAGACCCTTCTGGCGATCAAGGAGGGCTACCGGTTCCTGGGCGCGGTCGAGGGCGAAGCCGCGCCCCCGCCCGCGCTTGGCGCCGCACCGGGCCTTGCAGCGCCTGGTGTCGACCCCTTGCTTGCGGTCAGCACCATGAACAGCGACATCGACCCCGTCGCGGTTGCCGCCGCCAACGCCGCCCGCGATGCCGAGGAAGACGCGAAGCGCGCAGCGGAAGAAGCGATCCGCAAGGGCGGCGTCGCGCCGGTCGTCGCGCAGGTGCCGGTGGCGCAGGATGGCGATGACACCCGAAACCCCGAAGATGCGCCCGTGCCCGCCCAACTCGTCGGGCAGGCAGTCGATGACGGGCTGACCCCGGACATGCCGCGGGAACAGCTGGGGTCGATCATGGAGGCGGAACTCGGCCGCTCGCCGAGCCCGCGCGCGAAGCCGGAAACCATCATCGCGCAGATCGTGCAGGGGCGCCGGGAGCGCGCCGCAGGCGCGTGAGCGCCGGGGAGTAGCCGATGCCGTTCACGCAGTCCCAGGTGTTCGCTCAGGTCTCGGTGATCCTGAGCGACATCGACAACGTCCGATGGCCGCTCGCCGAACTGAACGGCTACCTCCACCGCGCCCTTGTCTACATCGCGACCGAAAAGCCGTCGGCGATGGCCGAAACCACGTTCCTGTCGCTGCAGGCTGGCGCCTACCAGACACTCCCCGACACCTGGATCGCGATGGCAAGGGCGACGCGCAATGTCGGCCCCGCGCCCAACAACACGCCCCGCGCCGCCATCACCGCCGTCAACCGCACCGCGCTGGACGCCTCGATGCCCGGATGGTCGAACCCCGCGATCCAGCCGTATGCGTCGACGGTGATGCACGTCATGGCCGACCCGGCCGAGCCGCGCGACTACTACGTCTTTCCCGGCAACGACGGCACCGGCCGCATCGAGGTGTCCGTGGTCCGGTATCCTGCTCCTCTTGGCGGGGCTCCGTTTTCCGCGAATGTCCCGGTGCCCGACATCTACTTCAATGTCGTCGTCGACCTCGTCATCTCCTTTGCCCTCCGCAAGGACATGGCACTGCCGGGATCGGCGGAACGGGCGATCGCGCACATGAACGAGGCGCGGTCCGCCCTTGGGCTGAAACGGGTGAACGAAAAGATCACGACGCCGCGCGCGGCCTATGCACCGGAGGCAGCGCAATGACGGCATGGGAGCCCCTGGCCTCGTTCCTGCCTCACGTCTCGGTCTATGTCCCCGACGCCCCCCAGCCCGCGGCGCTGATGATGCTGAGACTCGCCGCGGCCGAGTTCTGTGAGGCCACCGCCCTGTGGCGCGAGATCGTCACCGTCGACCTGCCCGACGATCCGGTGGCGCTCGAAATCGCCCAGGAGTCCAGCACCATCGTGCGGATCGAGAGAGCGGAATACGACGGTCTCATGCTTGCCCCCACCGCGCTTGTCGATGTGTCGTCGCAGGACATCGGCGCCGATGGCCTCCGCGGGATCCCGCACTCGATCACGCAGATCACCGAGAACACGGCGATCATCGCCCCATGGCCGACCGAGCCCGGCGGGTCGCTGTTCCTGAGCCTGATCCTCAAGCCTGTCGTCGGCGCGAGGTTCGGCGTCAGCGGGGCCACGACCCTGCAAACCGAACAGAACCGGGTGCCCAGGTTCCTGTTCGACAACCACGCCGACACCATTGCCCATGGGGCGGTGTCGAAACTGATGATGATGCCGCGGCAGTCGTTCACCGACCCCGCGGCTGCGGCCTATCACCTCGCCGCATTCGACGCCGCAAAGCGCGAGCGGGCCAGCCACGGGTTCAGCGGTCAACAGAGCGCGCGCCCCCGCATCAAGGCGCAGTTCTTCTGATGATCGACATCCGCGCCTTCACCGGAGAGATGCCGCGGCTGCAACCGCGATACCTGCCCGCGGGGGCCGCACAGGTCGCGCGCAACTGCCGTCTCGAACGGGGGTCGCTGGAACCCTATCGGGCCGCGAACCCGGTGTTCTCGACACCGTCGGTCCCGGTGTCGATCTACCGCTTCAACGGCGCCTGGCTGACCTTCGATGTCCTCACCGATGTGGTGCGCGCGCCGATTGCTGAGGACCGCATCTACTACACCCAAGACGGCGCCGGAGCCTTCGTCAGGCTCGCAGGCGGCACCGTCTATGCTCTTGCGCTGCCCGCGCCGGTGTCGGCTCCCACGGTCAGCATGGGCGGCGCCCTTGACGCCCGCCTCGCCCAGGCCGTGCAATACGTCTACACCTATGTGACATCGCTGGGCGAGGAAAGCCCGCCGTCGGCGCTTTCCGCGGCTGTGGAGTGGTCGCCCGGCCGTGTGGCGACCGTCGGCGGGTTCGCCGCAACCCCGGCCTCGCGCAGCATCGTCGCCCGCCGCATCTATCGGACCCAGACCAGCCAGCAGGGCATCACTGCGCTGTTCTTCGTGACCGAGATCCCGGTCGCCACCACCAGCTTCGCCCATGATATCGCGACGACACCTCTTGGCGAGGTCATCGACTCCACCGACTACGACCCCCCGCCCGCCAACCTGCGGGGTCTGCGGGCCATGGCCAACGGCATCATGGTCGGCTTCGACGGCAAGACCGTGTGCTTCTCCGAACCTTACATCCCCCATGCCTGGCCCATCCGCTACCGGCGCAACGTCGACTCCCCGATTGTCGGGCTGGCCGCGTTCGGGCAGTCGGTGGCAGTCCTGACCGAGGAACGCCCCTACATCGTGCAGGGATCGACGCCTGACACGATGGTGCAGACCAAGATCGAGGATGGCCTGCCGTGCCTGAGCCGCGCCGGCATCGCCAACATGGGGTATGCTGCGGCCTATCCGACACACCGCGGGCTTGCCGTCATCAGCCCCTCGGGTGTGCAAGTTGTGTCGGAACCCTTGTTTACCATGGACCAGTGGGAGGCGCTTCGGCCCGCCGACTTCTTCGCCCATCACCACAACGGCCTCTACATCTTTGGCTATCCCGCCGCCGACATCGAGACCATCTCCGGCGGCGCACATGACGCCACGTTCACCGGGCTGGACCTCTATGACGGTGGCGACCCGTCGGAGCCATCGCCTTTGGCCGCAGTTCTGGACGGCGGATCGCCGTCTCGCGCGTCAGAAACGAGCGCACTTGCCGCCATCGACTTCCGCAACCCGCAGCGGCCGTTCTTTACCCGGCTGGATGGCGCCATCGCCGCGCTTCCCTCGGCACTATGGCAAGACGAGCGCGACGGCCGCCTCTACATCGCAAGCCTGCAGAACGAGATCCTGGAGTTCGACGCCAGACTGTCCGGGCCAGCCCTGTATGTCTGGCGCAGCGGTCCCCTCATATTCACGGCTCCCGTCAACTTCGCGGGGATGCAAGTCGAAGTTTCCGGTGATCCAGTGACCAGCCCGGTCAGCGTTACCATCATCGCCGATGGGGTCGAGCGTCACACCGCTACGCGAGCCAACGTGCCGGTGCGCTTGCCCTCTGGCTTTCTCGCCCGCACTTGGGAAGTCGAGATCACTGGGACCGCGACCCTCACACGCTTCATCCTCGCCCAATCCTTCGATCAGTTGGGGATGACGGGATGATGGAGGGCGAAGGCTTCAACACCCGGCTTCTGGAACGCATCGAGGTGCTTCTGGGCGACCGTGGGCCGCAAGCCGAGCCACGCCGCGCCCTTTTGGTCGGCGACAAGGATGCGTTGCGAGCGGAGTTTCTGCCGCGGCCGTTTCAGATTGCCGAACTCACATCCGGTGTCGCCATGGCGGCCGCCGGGACGTGGGTAGAAGCCCTGCGCCTGGGGCTGCCCTTCGGGACGTGGGCGGTCGATGCGATCTGCACGATCACGCGGGCGAGTGCGGCGACCCTCGATCTTGCCGCGCGCATCGCTGACGAAGGTGGAGCGGTCATCCACGCCTCGGCGGCGACCTGCGCGCCGTTGGCCGCGAACCGCAACCAGTCGATTCCGCTGGCAGCAGTTGTTCGCGTGACTGGCGCAAACCAGTTGCGGGTGCTGACGCTGCAAGCCGCCATCGTTTCGGGGACGGCAACCGACACATCAATCACCCCGCAACTCAACGGCATCACCGGCGGTCCGCGTGCCACGATCCTGCGCGCCTGGCGCATCGAGTAGGAGGCCGACATGGCAACCATTCCCGTCCGACTTCTCGCTCGCCGGGGCACCGCGGCCCAATGGGCGGCCGCAAACCCCGTTCTGGCCGCTGGCGAAATCGGTGTCGTCACCAATCAGTCCACGCTGTTCGTCGGCAACGGCACCTCGACCTATTCGGCGCTGCCAAAGTATCCGGCGAACATCACCTCCGGGAACTTCACGCTGAACGGGATCTGGACGTTCACGGTCGCGCCTGTGCTGCCCAACGGAGCGATCGACACCGACGCGCTGGCCGATGACTCCGTGACCGGTGACAAGGTTGCTGCGGCAGCTATCGACTTCGATCACCTCGCCCCCGCGATCCTGACCGACCTTCTTCCTCCGGGCACCGTCTGTGCCATGGCTCGCAGCACGGCACCGGCGGGCTGGCTTCCGTGCAATGGCGCCCTGATCGGGCGGGTCGCCTATGCCGAGTTGTTCTCCGCCATCGGAACCACCTTTGGTGCCGGGGATGGGTCGACCACATTCGCTGTGCCCGACGTTCGCGGCGAGTTTATCCGCGGCGCCGATGGTGGCCGCGGCGTCGATGTCGGACGTGCCCACGGCAGCGCGCAAGGTGACGCTATCCGCAACATCACGGGGTTCTTTTCCCAGCGTCACCTTGAGTTTGGTGACCTTAACCCGCTGTTGTCTTGGTCCGGCGCCATCTCGGCCACAAGTTTCTTCATGGGCAATGTCGGCTCGATTGAGGACAGCTCAGTCAATCGCAGCACTCAGGTAGTGAGCTTCGACGCATCGCTCGTCGTGCCAACTGCTTCTGAAAATCGTCCTCGTAACATCGCTCTGCTGTACTGCATTAAATACTGAGGTCGAGATGCCTGACCCCATCACCGTCTACCAGACCGATGCCGCCGGTTACTACACCGGGCCTGTCATCGCGCAGCCAAGCCCGCGCGAGCCTGATCGCTGGCTGATCCCCGCGGGCGCGACGACGACGCCGCCGCCGAACGCGGCGCAGGGGATGGTCGCGCGCCTCCTGCAGAACGGGACATGGGTGGTCGCGCCCGTGCCGCCTGCCACTACCCCGCAAGAACCGCCGCCGGTCGACATCGAGGATTTGCGAGCGACCACGACCATCCGCATGACGGTGTTCCTGAACAACGGCGTTCGTCTCGGGCACCTCACCTCTCAAGAGTATCTGACCTCGTGCCTGGGCTACATCCCCGCCGGGCCTTTGAGCGACGCCGTCGACCAGTTGCCGGAACCCGATCGCACACTGCTCCGCGGCACCTGGGCGCGCGGTTCCGAAATCGACCGGATGCACCCGGGCACCGAACTGATCCGGGTGGTCAAAGGCATGACGCCCGAACAGATGGACCAGGTGTTCGGGATCGTGTCACCTTCCTGACGCCACCAGAGGGACACCGCCATGAAAGTCTTTCTCACCCGGGCCGAGCAACTCGCCCACCTCAACATCGCCCGCAATCTCACGCGGTCCAAGGACTTCAAGAGCGACGCCGAGGCAATCGCGGGCTATTCGATCAACAACCCCGACGATCCGAGCGAGATCCCGCGACTGCGCAGCATCGCCGTGATCGAGAACCGCTCGATTCACGACGCATGGATGCACTTCTGCGGCGTCACCGACGACTGGTTCCACCCGGAACTGGCAAGGATCTTCTTCACCTTCGTCTTCCACAAGGACGCCATGGGGATCAAACGGCTGCGGTCGCCTATCCCCGAATGGCACATCCAGGCGCAGGTGGTGGCGCTGCGGACTGGCTTCCGTTTCGAGGCGAAACTGAGTGCTGGCGCCGCAGATGGCTCCGATGCTATCCTGATGATGCTCACTCCCGAGCGTTGTCGGTGGATGCAGGACGCAGCCCCGGTTCCCGCGTAGCGGCGACCAAGAGGACTGCGGCCATGGGCGGATCGGCCCCGAAGCAAGACCCGAACATGGGGCGCGCCGCCCTTCTGTCGGCCCAGACAGGTCAGGACATGCTTGCTTTCATGAAGGGGCAGGCCGAAACCACCAACGCATGGGCGGCCGAGGATCGTGCCCGCGATCTGACTGTCTTCCGTCCGCTGCAAGATCAGTTCATTGCCGACGCCCGCGCCTGGGATAGCCCGGAAAGGCGCGCGGCGCGCGGGGCCGAGGCTTCCGCCGACGTCGGTGTCGCCGCAGCTGCCGCCGCCGGGGCGCGCCGCCGGGACGCCATGGCGCGGGGAGTAGACCCCTCATCCGGGCAGTATCAGGCGATGGAAGCCAAGGCGGGCATGGATACGGCACTGGCGCAGGCGGGGGCGGTCAACCTTGCCCGACGCGGTGTCGAGGCCGAAGGTGTGAGCCGCACCGGTGCCGCCATCGGGCTTGGTGCAGGTCTGGGCGTCAACCCTCTGTCCGCGATGTCGGCGGGGTCCGGGGCGGTGCAAGCCGGTGGATCCGCGGCGATGCAGGGATACAACCAGCAGGCCAGCATCCTGAACCAGGACTACCAGAACCGCTACAACGCCTGGTCCGCGAACACCGGCGGCATGTTCGGGGCCCTCGGTGCTGTCGCCGGCGCGCTGCCGTGGGCGTCGATGCTGTCGTCCAAGGAGGCGAAAACCGACAAGGCCGAACCCAAGGGCGTGCTGCGCGCGGTCGAGGAGATGCCGGTGGATACCTGGCGCTACAAGGAAGGCATGGGGCCGCCCGGCACCCATATCGGCCCCTACGCCGAAGACATGCAGCGGATCACCGGAATGGGAGACGGCAAGACCATCGCGTTGTCGGACATGACCGGCATGGCGCTGGGGGCAGTGAAG
Organism: Rhodobacteraceae bacterium UBA996; assembly: GCA_002291955.1. Taxonomy (GTDB): domain Bacteria; phylum Pseudomonadota; class Alphaproteobacteria; order Rhodobacterales; family Rhodobacteraceae; genus UBA996. Next base: position 16,914 of record DBBA01000365.1, read on the forward strand.
GAACTCGCGGCGAAGGTGGCGCAACTGGAGAATGCCATCACGCCGCGAGCGACTGCCAAGGCGGCCTGACATGGCCGGGATCGCCATGGGCGCGTTCGCCGAGGGGTTCGGGGCTTCCCGGGATCGGCGGATCGAACGCGAGGAGATGGATCGTCGTCGCGCCGAAGCCGAGGCCGCCATGGCCAACGGCCAGATGCCGCCAAACGCGGTGTCGCTGGCGCGCGGGGCTGTCCCGCCGGGCGCTGCGGTGCCGCCGCCCAGCCGATCCGCAGTCTACGGGCCGGATGCGACACTGGACGGGCTGATCCGGGCGACCGAAGGGGCGGGCGATTATTCGACCCTGTTCGGGCACGCGCAACGAGAAGGCGGCCGGTTCGCGGGCGTCGATGTTTCCACCATGACGCTGGATCAGCTTGCCGAGTTCACCAACCCCTCAGGCGAATATGGGCAGTGGGTGAAATCGGTGAACCCGCGGCGCGAGGTTGCCACCCCTCTTGGCTACTACCAGATCGTGGGGTCGACTTTGCGGGGTGCCGCGGGCGAACTTGGCCTGCCCGGTAACACCGTGTTCGACGGCAACACACAGACCCGGCTGTTCCATCACCTCGCCGGGCGCCGTCTCGCCGGGGCGCGGACACCAGAGGCGCGCCGGGCCGCCCTTCGTTCCGAATGGCATGGCTTCCGCAATGTCCCTGATGCAATCCTCGACACCGCGATCGCCAACTACCTGAACCCGCCCCAGCAGGTCGCATCTGCGGCGCCCATGGGGGCAATTCGTCCGGGAGGACCGTCATGAGCGGAGTAGCCCTTGGGTCGTTCGTCGAAGGCTTCTTCCGGGGCGACGAATGGAAGACCCGCCGCCAGGATCGCAAGCTGGATCGGGAACGGCAGGAACGCATGGATGAGGCGTGGTTCGAGGACCGTGCCAGACGCCATTCGCAAGAAGACGCGCGCGAGGGGCGCGCGGCTTGGGAACATGGGCAAAGGGTCCAGGCCGCCAGCCTTGCCGAGCAGGAACGTGCGGCTTGGGCCGCCGCCATGCAGGGCGTCATCCCGCCCGCCGCGCCCGGTGTCGCAGGCGTCGCAGGTGTCGCAACGCCGCCCGCGCCCGCCGCACCGCCGCCGTCCAGCGCAGCGCCGCCGGTGGCGCCCGCGGCACCGATGGGCGCGGTCCCGCTGCCAACCATGGAACCGCCCCCGCCGCGCCCGGCGCTGCCCCCGGCGCAAGGGCCGATGCCGCTGCCCCCGATGCAAGGGCCGCCGGTAGCCCCGCCGCCGTCTGTGATGGCGCAAATGCCCGGTATGGGTTTCGTGTCGCAGATCCCGCCGACGATGGCCGGAAACGTCCCTGTGCCGTTCGCCGATGGAACCGCGCGAACCCATGTGCCGATGGGGGTGATCCCGCCGAGCGCCGCTGATCCCGCGGTGGCGATGCCCGCGCCCGGGCAAAACATGCGCGACCTCGAATACCAGGCGCTTCTGGCCGCTGCGTCCGTCGCAGCGCCGCCCGCGGGTCCGAGGCAGATGCCGGTCACGTCGGTCGCCGACTCCGCGGCGCTGACGCAGAGGATCATCACGCCGCCGGGCATCGTGCCGCCGGATGTTGCCGCGGGACCGGGCCCAATGCCAGCACCAACGGGCCCGGGCGCCGGAGGGCCGCCGACCTCCGCCGCTTTGGCGCTGAACCGCGGATTGGCTGCGCGCGGTTCCGGCTCGCCCGATGCCGCACCCATGCGCCAAGACGCATCTGGCGCCCCTCGCCCGCCTGCACGCGATCTGGATGCAGCGCTCCCCCAGCAGCAGGGCGACGTGAATCCCTACGCCAGAAGCCCCGGCGTGCAGCCCGTTGACGGCGCGCCCGTCCCGACATCGCCCGCTGAACCGCCCAGCACGACCGCCGCCCGCGGCGTCGTCCGCGATGCCGCACCGTCGACTCCCCCCGCGGGCACCCCGCGCGGGCAGGCGCCGACCGTGGCAGACTACCCCCCCAACACCGTCCGCAGGGTCGCCGACTCCGCGGTGCAGCACTGGATGGAGACTGGTCTGCCTCAGATGCAGCAATTCTACCTGCAGACCGGGCAGATCGAGAAGCTGACTGCGCTCAACGAGTGGGCGGAAGCGGAGAAGACGCGCGAGGGCATGAGGGCTTGGGGGCAAGCGGTATTTGCCGCCGAACTCGGAGACTTCGAGGGCTTCAAGTCCGCGATCTCCCGCGCCTACAACACCCTCGACTACTTCGGCGACGGCATGACGATCGTGGAAGACAAGAGCGATTTCATCCGCGACGGCGACGCCATCGTCGGCGCCCGCGTCACCTTCAGGGACGAGGCCACCGGCCGGGAAATCGTCCAGGAGTTCAGCGGGCCGGGCGACCTTCTGATGCAGGGCATCAACATGCTCGCCCCGGAACAGGCGTTCGAGTATCGGCTGAAACAGATCGAGGCCCAGGCCGCTGCAGTTGCGGAACGCCAGCAAGCGATCTTCAAGGCCCAGCTTGACGCCGGGACCGCGCCTCCCATGGCGAAACGGATCAGCGATGCCATCGCGGAGAAATCAAAGACCGATCTCGCCTTCGCGCAATTGCCCATGGACCAGCAGATCGCCACCGCCGTGGAGTTCATTCGGCTTCTGGACCAGGCCGCCGCGGGCGGGCCGCCAGGCGCGATCCCGCCGGGCTCGACGCCAACCGGACCAGCGGCCGCACCGCCGCTGTGGTGATCGCTGCTTGCCGGTAGGCCGTCTCTCGCGGTATCTGTTGGCGACATAGGCCGCGCAGGACGTGTGGCTCTGACGGGGAAACCCGGGGAGCCCAGATGTCCGATCGAAACGTCTTCCGTCCGACCGCCGCCCTCGGCGCCATTCCCCCGGGTGTGACCCCTCAAAACACGGCGACACCGCCCGCAACCCCGACGGCACAAGCGCCGACCCTGAAATCCGCGTTCGAGGACGCCGCTCGCCGCCACAACGTCGGCGTCAACGTCCTGCTTGCCATGCAGGAAAACGAGCTGGAAAACCCTGCCGGAGGGATCGAAGGCGCTGCCGCACGGGCTGACCAGCGGGCCCGGGATCTTGCTGCGAGGGTCGCCGCGGGCAGGACGCCGGATCAGGCCATCCTCGATGTGCTGGGTGGCGATACCCGTGCCAGGGATCGCATCCTCGGCCGCGCCGCCGAGTTCAAGGCCACGCTCTATCCGCGCGAGGGCGCTGCGACCGAAGCACAAGCCACCGGTGCGTTGTCCCGGCTGGGGCTGGCTTTTGGGCGGGCAACGTCGCAAGCGATGAGGTCGGGACACGACTTTTCCCGCGACATGGCGGAAAATGCGGAGCGCAGTTGGCTCGGGCAGACCTTCGAGCGCCTTCGCAAGGTCGCAGGAGTTGACGCCGGAACGGCAGAGCAACGCGCCGAGGCCATTCGCACCGCGCCGTTGAGCGCTGTTCAGCAACGCGCCACGCAAAACATGGCCGAACTGGCTGCGGCTGGGTTCGAGATCAAGGGCCTCGGCGACATTGAGGGGTTCGGATCCGCGGTGCAGTTCGTCGGCGAGAACATCGCCGCTTCGCTTCCCTACATGGGCGCGCTTCTCGCGTCCGGGGGTGCATCTCCTGCCGTTGGGTTTGTGTTCGGCGGGGCTGAAATCAACGAGGAGGTGAAGGAACGGCTTCCAGACCTGCCGCTGGAGCAAAGGATGAGGCTTGCATACGGCGGCGGTGCCGCAATGGCGGCCCTCGATTTGTTCGGCCTGAACAAGGTGTTCGGCGGGCTCTTGCCTTCCCAGGTCGCGCTTCGCGCCGTTGATGGGTCTCTGTCTTCGACCTTGATGAAGAACGGCCTTTCGCGCGGCGCCGCCCGGGTGATCGAGGCCGCGATTGCCGAGGGGTCGACCGAACTCCTCCAGGAAGGCATCGTGATGGGCGTCACCGGCGCCGCAGGGGGGCAGTATAGCCGCGACGAGGTGATCGAGCGGCTGACCACGGCCTTTGCCGCCGGCGCCGGTGCCGGTGCGGGCCTGCGCGCCCCGGTCGAGCCCGTCGCACAGTATCGGGAGCGTCAGGAAGATCGCGCCCGGGCCGCGGAAGCGGCCAACCTCACCCCGGGCGTGGCGGCGCCTGGGGTCGCCCCCGTCGTTGGTGAGCCTGGCTTCCCCCAAGGCCCGGCGGCGGGGGTTCAACTCCCCGCGCCCCCGCCCATGGGTCCGCTGGAGGCGGCGGTTGCCGCGGCCCCGCCACTGCCGATGCGAGAGGCGCCGCCGCCCAGCCAGTTCCCGGACCTGAAGCCCGGCGGAACGGTCGAAATCGCGGACCAGGACGAAGTGGTCTACAACGCCGTGGTTTTGCGTGAAGACGATATGGGTGTCGTCCTGCGCATCGGGGGCGAGGAGGTCGCGCTTTCCGCAGCGGAGTTCGACATCGCCAGGGACCGCGCCGCGGTAAATGATCCGGGCGGGATCAACGCCAAGTCCGAGGCGACCGCCCAGATCAAGGCCGACACCGACCAGATCGCGGCGATCACCCGGCAGATCGAGACCATCAACGCCGCGGCGAAGCAGGCCGGATGGAATCCGGCCCTGACACGGCGACGCGATGAGGCCGTGGCCAAACTGCAATCGCTGACGGAAGGAGATGATACCTCCCTTGCTGACTCTCTTGCGCCTCCTGCCCGCTCCGATCCTGCCGCCGTTTCTGGTGGCGCTCCCGTGGATCCTGTCGGCGCGCAGCCGACCGGTCCGGTCACGACCGCCGCGCCCGCCGCTCAAGGCGCTGCGATGGAAGCGGAAGGCATCGGGTCGTCGTGGGACCAGATGTCGGCGGATGAACGTGAGGACGCGCTTCAACGCGCGGGTTTCAGCACGCCGAAAGGCAACCTGAATCCCGCGGGAAGAAAGGCGATCGGCGCGGCATGGGCTGACCTTTCGGGTGCAGTCAAGGCGCGCCTCGATGGTGCCGCACGACCGTCCAGCCCGCTGGTTCTGCAGCCCGGCCAGCGCGTCGCAGATGTGACAGATGTGACAGATGTGACAGATGTGACGCCGCCGGTGCCGCAACCGGCCCCCGTGGGCCCCCGCCCCCCCGCCGTCACCGGCTACACCTTCAAGATCGCGGATCGTCTCTCCCCGCGCCAGCAGAAGCGGATGGCGAAGCTGCGTGACAGCATCGCGGGCGAGGTGATCGCCGAACTCGACGGCCTCGCCCGTCGCGCCGAAATGGCCACCCGCGCCAAGGGCGGCGACATCCGACAGTTCGATGCGACCGGAAAGGGCCCTGACGGGACGTATGACCAAGGCGCGGTGGCGGTCGCCGAGGCGCAGGCGCTCCTGGAAGCGATCATTGACGACGACACCAATCTGAACATGCCGGAACGGGACGAGGAAACCGGCGAACTTGTGAACGACGGCGGGCCCTTGGGCAACGCGCTGCAGTGGATCGACAACTTCGAGGCCTATGGCTTCCCCACCGACAAAACCGAAACCACCGATGCACCGCGCCCCGGGAACGACGCCGAGGCACCGCCAATGCCCGATTCCAAGGTGTTCCCGGCCAACGACAAGACCGTGGCGCTGTGGTCGCAGGCCAAGAAGACCGGCACGGTCACGCCCGAGGCGGCCGCGCCTCCCGCGCCCGGTGCGGCACCGGCTGCACCCACCAGCCCGGCGCCAGACGCGCCCCCGGGCGCGCAGGATGCGCCACCGCCGCGCGAGGAGGAGACTCCGACGCGCGAGGAGTTCGAGGCCGCAGCATCCGAAACCAACCCGTCGCCCACCCCCGCGCAGGCCGAGGCCGAGAACTACAAGACCGGCAAGATCGAATGGCGTGGCCTCACCCTGTCGATCGAGAACGCCAAGGGCAGCACCAGGCGCGGAACGGCGCCCGATGGCACAGAGTGGTCGGTTAAGATGCCAGCCGACTACGGGCGCATCCTGGGAACCGAGGGCGCCGACGGCGATCACGTCGACTTCTACATGGGCCCAGACCCGTCTAGCGAAACCGTGTGGATCATCGACCAGAAGGATCCCGAGACCGGCGCCTTTGACGAACACAAGGTCATGCTGGGCTTCAAGGACAGCGCGGACGCGGCACTGACCTACACCGATGGCTTTAGCGATGGCTCCGGGCCCAAGCGCCTGATGCAAATCCGCGCGATGACGGTCCCCGAGTTCAAGTCCTGGCTTCCCAGCGCCAAGAAGGGCCCCGCAGGCGCAGGGATGACCTCGGGGCAAATCTACCGGGCTCGCAATCCCCAAGCCGCGATCTTCCCGATCCGCGAGAAGGCCGCGGTGCTGCGTGGCGTCCCCGGCACGGAGAAACCCGAGGTCGACGGTGTCTCCTTTACCTGGGACGCGAGCGCCAAAGGCTGGGTGTTCTCCCGCAAGCACTTCGACAAGGTCAAGGACGCCCTGGGGCTGACCGACGAGCCCCTGACCGTCACCTCCTTGGGAACCGGCAAGACCACGAAGATCGACCCGCTGGGGCCGCTGCGGCCCGGCTACGAGAGGGTGGTGGTCCGCGGCCAGCCGACCACCAAGCAAACCCAAACGACCGAAGACGGGTTTGTCGTCAAGCGCAGGACCAATCTCACCGAGGTCTATGCCCCCGATGGCTCCGGGTTCTTCTCCGGCGCCTATGATGTGCCCGAGACCAAGATCGAGGAAGCCATCGAGGGATGGCGGGCGAAGACGAAGGCGCGCGAGGACGGCCCGCAGCGCCCCAAGGATGCGCGGCGCCGCATCGGCACCAATGCGAATGGCCTCCCTCTGTTCGAGGATGGGCGGGGAGTCCGGTCCTACGTCGAAAGCGGCGTCCGCGTCTCCGAGAACGTGAAGGTCGCGCCTGACGGCGCGATCACGGTCGACACCTCGCGGCGCGGCGGTGACTTCTCCACTGCCGAGGAACGGATCGCGGCCACGTCCCGATCGAAACCTACCGGCCCGCTGCCGCCAGATCCCGCCGATGCCGGTGGCGCAGGGGTGACGCAGGTGACGCAGCCCACGCTCGCCGCGCCCTCCCCGAAGGCCCTCAAGGGCCTCTCCGAGGCCGAGAACGCGGAACTGGCGGCGTTGGAAGCCGAGTTCGCAGCACGCCTGAAAAGCCAGACCAACACCGGACTAGATCCCGAGATGGTAGGCATGGCCTTCAAGATCGGGTCGCTCTACGTCCGCGCCGGCCGCCGCCGCTTCCGGCAACTGATCGACGCGATGATGGAGCGCATGGGGCTGACCCTGGAACAAGCGCAGCCCTACGCCCGGAACGCCTACAACCAGATCCGCGGGAACTTCGAACTGGACGGCGAAGACATCGCTGACATGGACAGCGATCAGGACGTGATTGCCGAAATCCGCAAGATGCGCGCAGAGGCATCGAAGAAGGCGCCGGAACCTGATACAATGGCCTCTGACACCACGGAGGTCGAGGATGCGGATCCCCAGGGAGACGGCGCAAACGCTGGCCAGGTGGGCGAAGGCGGAGAGCCGGAAACTGACGCAGGCCGGGGAACCACCGGGGAGCCCGCTGGAGACGCAACTGATCGAGGCGTGGAAGGGGCAGCGCCCGGACCTGATGCAGTCGATGACCGAGTGGGGGGCGCTGGTCGCGCTCGCCCACGTCGTCGCCGATCGGATCGCGCAGACGGTGATCTCTTTTCTCCGCGAGGGGATGAGCCAGGGCGAGGCGACGGAGATGGCGTGGAGGGATTGGGCGATGCTCGATCCCGCCGAAAGCAACCCCAAGGCGCTGGACGCGGCAACTACCGCATAACCGACCCCGAGAAGCTGTTCGCGGGCGGTCCCAAGGCGCGGTTCACCAAGAACCGCGCCGCGATGGAAGCGTTTCAGCGCGTCCGCGACGAACACCGCGAGCCGACCCCGGAAGAACTGGACGCCATGGCCGCCTTCATCGGCTGGGGCTCCTTCGGGCAAGAACTGTTTCAAGGCACCTGGGACAATCCCCGGCCGAAAGAGGAGTGGAAGGAGGAAAGCGCGTGGCTGCGCGACCACCTCGGCAAGGATGCCTGGATCAGCGCGCAGACCTCGATCATCAACGCCCACTACACCGACCCGCCGACTGTCAAGGCGATGTGGGACGCGGTCCGAGCCATGGGCTTCAAGGGCGGACGCATTCTTGAGCCCGCCATGGGGGTCGGCAACTTCTTCGGCCTGATGCCAACCGAAATCGCCGCCAATTCGGCCCTGACCGGCATCGAACTGGAGGCGACCACCGGGGGTATCGCGAAGATGCTCTACCCGGACGCCAACATCCGCATCATGGGCTACGAGAAAAGCCGGGTGCCCGATGGTTTCTATGACCTCGTCATCGGGAACTGGCCGTTCGCGAACGTGAAGGTCGCGGATCGGCGCTACGATCGCCTGAATCCGTCGTTGCACGACTACTTCTTCGTCAAGGCGCTGGATCAGGTCCGCGCCGGTGGTCTCGTCGTCGGCATCACCTCGGCCTTCACCATGGACGGCCAGAAGAACGCCGGGATCCGGCAGCACCTCGCCAAGAACGCGGAACTGGTTGCCGCATTCCGCCTGCCCTCGGGGGCATTCGAGAAATACGCGGGAACGCGGGTCGTCACCGACATCATCATCCTGCGCAAGCGTGAAGCCCCCATCCTCGATGTGACCGGGGAGACGTGGGTGAACTCCTCGGTCTGGGGCGACGGCAGATTCAACGTCAACGACTACTTCCAGCGCGACGCCAGCCGCATCCTGGGCAAGTTGGACAAGGGCCACGGCACCACCTACGGCAAGCCCGGGATGATCGTGCAGCGCCCCGAAAACATCGGGGAGTTGCTGGAGAACATCGCGAACCGTGTCCCCAAGGACGCCTACAAGCCGATCCGGCGCGGGAGCGAGCCCCGCTTTACCGCCAACACCACCACCGATCGCATCTTCTCGGTGACGGTCGATGAAAAGGGCGAGGTCTTCCACGTTCTCGGCGACCAGATGGCGCCGATCGAGGATGTCGCCAAGATCAAGACCAGCGACGCATCGGAGACGACGCGGCGGATGAACCAGATGCGCACGCTGGTCGCGCTGCGCAAGGCCGCGGATGCCGTCATGGAAGCAGACCGGGCCGGGGCCGCGGATGCTGACACCAAGCGCGCCGACCTCAAGAAGCTCTACCGCGCCTTCGTCAAGGACCACGGCAAGATCGCGGACAGTTTCGCCCTCAAGACGATGGTGAAGCTGCGCGACCCCAATGCCGGGTTCGTGGCGGCGCTGGAGACGCGCACCGGCGAGCCGTCTCCGATCATGGAACAGGCCACGGTTAGGGCGTCGCGAAAGCTGGAAAACCCCAGCATCCGGGATGCCTTCGTGATGGCGCGCAACGAGTCGGTCGTGCTGGATCTCGACCGCACCTCCGAAATCGCGGGGAAGCCCGTGGCCGAGGTTGTTGCCGACCTCGCCGAGTCCAAGGCAATCTACCGGACGCCAGGGGGCGGGTATGAGGCCGCGGACATCTATCTCTCCGGCAACGTCCGTCAAAAACTCCGCGATGCGAAGGACGCGCTTGCCAACGGCGAGGACATGCAGGCTTCGGTCGACGCCTTGGTCGCGGTGCAGCCCCCGGATGTCCCATACTTCCAGATCGAGGCCAGGTTCGGCGCGGATTGGGTCGGCGTCGAAGCCAACCGGCAGTTCATTGTCGAGACCCTGCAGATCCAGAACCCGCGAGACGACGATGTGGTGTTGGTCCGCGGTGCCACGGGCTGGCGCGTCGATCTCTCCGACCGGATCGCGCACATGGCCGGTATCAGCGACATCACCGGCGCGCCCGGGCCAGGCCGGCGCGGCACCGGCCTCAGCCTGCGTCGCTTCCTTGAGGCGACGCTGAACACACAGACCCTGACCGTCACCTATGACGCCGGCGAGGACGGCACGTTCAAGGATACCAAGGCGACTGAACAGGCCAACCAGAAGGCCGCCGACCTGCGCCAAAAGTTCGGGGCTTGGCTGTGGCAGGATCCCGAGCGCCGGGCCGAAATGGAGATCGCCTACAACGAGGTGATGAACGCGGTGGCGCTGCCCGCATTCGATGGGTCGTTCCTGGAGTTCCCGGGCATGGCGTTGAAGCGCGGCGACGACCCGTTCAGCCTGCGCAAGCATCAGTCCGACGCGATCTGGAAGGGCATCCTGAACCAGCGGGGCATCTACGGCCACGAGGTCGGCACCGGCAAGACCATCACGATGACCGGCATCGCCGTGGAAAGCCGCCGCTACGGTCTCGCCCGGAAGCCGCTCCTGATCGCACACAACGCCAACTCCGCGGCTGTCGCCTCCGAGGCGCAGGACACCTATCCGGGCGCCAAGATCCTTTACATCAACAACTTGGCCACGGCCGAACTTCCGGCGCAGATGGCGCGGATCGCGACCGAGGATTGGGATCTGATCGTGATCCCGCATTCGCTTCTGGATCGCATGGCGCTGTCTCGCGAGACGCTAGACGCCTTGGCCGCCGAAGACATCGCCGCCTACGAGAGGGAAGCGATCGAGGCGGCCGAGGCCGAGGGCGTCAACCTGACCGTGGACGACCTCGATGACGAGGCGAAGCTGAAGAAGATGCGGCTTCCCATCACCGCCAAGGAGATGGTGAAAGCGCGGCAACGCCTGATCGAGAACATCGAGAAGCAGGCGCAGCGCGCCAGCCGCGAAGGTGCGATCACGTTCGAGAAGCTGGGGATCGACATGATCCTTGTCGACGAGAGCCACGAGTTCAAGAAGCCCCCGCTGGCGACGCGGATGCAGGTCAAGGGCCTCAACACCGGGACATCCAACAAGTCGCTGGCGCTGCGGTTCCTGACCTCCTACGTCAAGGGCCTGCGTGGCGGAACCGGTGTCCACGTCTTCACCGGGACGCCCATCACCAACACCCTCTCCGAAATCTACCACCAGATGTATTACGTCATGGACGACGTGATGCGGGAAAACCGCGTCGACACCTGGGACGGCTTCTTCAAGACCTTCGCCGACACCGTCGCTGATGTCGAACTGACCTCCACCGGTGATTTCGAAAACGTGGAACGCCTGGCCGCGTTTATCAACGTCTCCGAACTGCGCCGCATGGCTGGCCAATTTCTGGACATCGTGTTCGCGACCGAGATGCCTGAGTTCAAGCCGCGCGAGACGCCGTCGGGCAAGAACCTCAAGGCGCCTGACCTCACGGCCGAGGAACGCGACTATCTGGAGAACGGTCGTGCGGAAAAGCCGATCGGTCGGCCCTACAAGAAGGTGATCCACGACATCGGGCCCATGGGCGAGGATCAGCGCCGCATCCTCAACGAGGTCCGCTACTACGCCCAGGAGTTCAAGGAGGCCGATGGGAAGACCCGGCGCGAGATCATGCTGGGCGGTGGGCCGAACGCGCCGATCGTCTACAACAACGTGCCCAACCGCGCCTCCATGGATGCGAGGCTGCAGGAACCCGAGGCCGAGGATCATCCCGCCAGCAAGGCGAACCGGGCGGTGCGCAACATCGCGCGGATCTACAACGACGAGCCCATGGCGACCCAAGTCCTGTTCATGGACGAGGGCTACAGCGATGAGACTGTCTCGACCAAGACCGACGAGCAGGGCAACAAGACCCGGACGAAGAAGAAACAGTTCAACCTCGCCAACGACATCGTCGAAAAGCTGGTCGCGCAGGGTGTGAAGCGCGAGGAAATCGCTATCGTCGCCGGGGGCGTCACCGCCGACCAGAAGAAGGCGGTTGCCGATGCCATGAACGAGCGCCGGATCAGGGTCGTGATTGGCCAGACCCGGACGCTTGGTGTCGGCGTCAACATGCAGAAGCATCTGCGGGCGATGCACCACCTCGATGCGCCGTGGATGCCGGGCGACCTTGAACAGCGCAACGGGCGTGGTGAACGGCAGGGCAACACCTGGAACACGGTGCTGGAGTATCGGTATCTCACCGAGAGGCTCGACGGCCGCCGCTGGCAGGTGCTGGCGATCAAGGACCGCTTCATCAAGGCCTTCCTCAAGGCCAAGGACGGTCAGCGGGTCATCGAGGGCGACGCCGTCGATGATGCGGAAACCATGGACGGCGCCAGCCTCGCCGAAACCCTGTCCGAGGCCGCGGGCGACCCGCGCCTGATGCAGATGACGAAGCTGGACAAGGGCATCAAGCGTCTCCGCGAGCGCGAGCGCATCCACACCTCCGGCATCGCGGATGCGGTCCGCAGGACCAAGGAGATCACCCGCCGCATCGAGTCCATCAACGAGCAGATGCCGCCGCTGCGGGACGACGCCGCCCATGTGGCGGCCCTGCGTGAGGCAGGCACGTTCACCGCCACCATCGACGGCACCACCTACGACAACCGCCCCGACGCCGCCGAGGCCCTGAAAGCCTTCCTGGAAGCCCAGATGACCCGCATGGGCAAAGGCGAAACCCGCGTCCTGCCGGTCGAGGTGCAGGGCTTTGGCATCAAGCTCGAACGCTCGAAATGGTCGCTGCGTCCTGGCTTCGAAGACACCACCATCTCCATCATGCGGCGCAGCGAGATGGTCATCAACCAGCCCAGCCTGCCGTCGGTGGAGCAGAACATCCGGCGCGTCCCCGAAAGGCTGCAACAGCGCGAGGATGAACTGGCCAGCCTTGCGGTCCAGATGCAGCGCCTCGACCGCGCTAAGGCCGAGCCCTTCCATCAGGCCGACGAACTCGCCAAGAAGATTGCGCAACGCACGGAGATCGATCGCGACCTGCAGATGAACCCGGTCCCGCCGCCGTCGTGGCTGCGCCAGGGCGCACCCGTGGACAGCCTGATCTATGTCGGTGACAAGGAGCGGGCCGTCACCGGGCATCGCTGGACCGCCGAGGACTGGTTTGTCGTCACCGACAAAGGCGACGTCCCCTACATGCAGGCCGCCAGCGAAACCGGTGTGCCGCTGTATCAGGAACGCCCCTTTGTCGCCCCCACGATCGAGGAAGGGTCGAAACTGCGCGACGGGGCGAAGCGCGGCGAAGACCCGGGCGACGACACCACCGAGCGCGAAAGCCGGGATCCGGTGGGCGCCGATGTGGTGCTGACCGGCGACGAACTCGGCGAGTATGCCGACGTCCTGGACTTGGGGAAGCGCGCGTTCCGCTGGTATCGGGAGAACTTGGTCAGCCAGGTCGTGGTCAACGAGGAAACGGGTTGGGAGGTCCGGTTCTCTCGGCGTGGAGCCGCGAAAACCAGCGGAGGCAAGGGCGAAGATCTCCTTCGGATGGTGCCGGGACTGCTCGGCATGATCGCCAAGGCCCGTTTTGTGTCCAGTGAGCCGCCGCGCGGCACCGACACCCAGATCAAGGCCGTCCATCGCTTCGCCGTCACCGTCGATTTGGCCGGTGCCAAGCACAACGTGGTCGTGATCCTCCGGGAAGCGCCCAACGGCACCTACCACTACGATCTCAGGCACATGAGTGAAGACGGCTCCCGCCAAGGTTCGGCCAGCTCTCCGGGCAAAGAAGCCAGTGCGAGGCCGTCGTCAGCGGGAGCCGACACCCTGAACATAGCGATCGTCGATCGCGCCGACAAGACGCCAGCAGGATGGGGTGCCATTGAAGCCGACCCCCAGCCCACTCGCGACGACATCGCGGAGTTGACGAGCGTTCTGAACCGCGAACTCGCCGACGCCGGGCTTGCCAGTGTTGTGACGGGCAAGGTCGTCCGCACTCTCCTGAACCGCCACGGCCGCGAGATCTCCGGCCGCTACGTCTCCAGCGGGAGCGAGCGGACCATCACCCTGTCGGGGAAACTCGACCCCGCGGGCGCCGCTGGCATCGCCCGGCATGAGATCGTCCATGCGATGCGCGATCCGAACCTGTGGGGGTCGGAATGGGGCCTGTTCACCCGGGCGGAATGGACTGGTCTGGTCCGCGCCGGTCGGGCCGACGCGCAGATCTCGGCCCGCATCGAGGCCGCCTATGAGGGCGAAAGCGAAGCGATCAAGTCCGAGGAGAGGGTCGCCGAACTCTACCGGGCGTGGAGGCGCGATTGGGACGCTCAGGGGCCGGTCCTGCGGGCTCTGCAGAAGATGGCGGCGTTCCTGACGGCGGCCGCCAACGCCTTCCGTGGCCGGGGCTTCCAGAGTGCGGCGCGGACCATGCAGGCGATGGCAGACGGGCGCATCGGTGCGCGGCGCCGGGCGACCGCGCGGGATCCCGGGACCGGCCGCTTCGCCCGGTATGCGGGCGAGAGGGAAGCCCGGATCATGGAGCCCGAGGCCGATCGCGGGGCCCGGAACTGGATCACCAAAGCCGGCGATTTGGCGTCCTCGATGCTGACCGACGCCATGGGCACCGGCGGGGCCATCAACACGCTCGCCCTGGTGCCCGGCCGCGCCCTGTTCGAGGAACTTGGTCGGGATCTGATGAGCGCGGCCACCTATCTCGACCTCAAGGGCAAGATGGACGCCCTGCGCAACGACTGGCAGGCGAAGACTGCGGCTGTCGTGGACGACTGGACCAGCCTTGCCCGCAAGAAGCCGCGCGAGAACGCCGGCCTGATGCAGCTGATGCACGACACCACCAGGGCGGGGTTCGATCCCAGCGCCGCCTATCAGCCGCACCCGTCGCTGGAATGGGCGAAGAAGACCGTCAGCAACAGCCGCGCCGCCGACTACTGGCGTGACGCCGCCCAGACAATCATCGCCGGAGAGGCGGCGCGTCGGGCCACCTACGACACCTTCAAGGCCCGCTACGATGCCCTGCCCGCGGAGATGCAGGCGATGTATCGTCGCGTCCGCGACGGCTACACCGCGATCGCCGACGAGATGGAGAAGGCGGTGATCGAGAACATCGACACCGCCATGGAGATCCAAGCGCGCCGGGCGCGGCGGGAACACGCGGCCCGGCTGCGCGAGATCGAGGATGACGGGCTGATCGGCCCGGAACGGGACGAGGCGATTGCCGAGGCCGAGAAGAATCTGGCGACGGCGATTGCCCGCAACGGCTGGTCGAAGAAGGCGCGGATGGCGAAACTGCGCCAGGTCTTCGAGAGCAACCGCCTCCAGGGCCCCTATTTCCCTCTGGCGCGCTTCGGCAAGTATTTCGTGACCGTCAGGGACGGCGACGGCAAGGTCGTCTCGTTCTCCCGGTTCGAGACCGAACGGGAGCAGAAGAAGGCAGCGTCCGCGCTGGCGCGCGAGAAGGGTGTGACCGTCGACACCGGCGTTCTCGGCGACAAGGACACCGACCTGTCCCAGCATGTCAGCGCCGACTTCGTCGCCGATGTCATGGACATGCTGGGCGAGAATGCCAGCCCGGAGATGATGGAGGCGGTGTGGCAGCGGTGGCTGGAAACCCTGCCGGACTCGTCCATTCGTCTCTCCCAGATCCATCGCAAGAACCGCGATGGCTTCAGCACCGATGCGGTTCGTGCCTTTGCCCATCACCAGTTCCATGGGGCTCACCAGCTTGCGCGCCTCAAGTTCGGGCTGCGGATGGAGGATGCTCTGGACGAGGCCCGGCTTGAGGCCGCCAAGGCCGACGATTCGAACCGGGCGGGCTTGGTGGTGGACGAGATGCAGAGGCGTCACGCCTTCACCATGAACCCGGCAGGAAGCCAGTGGTCGGCGATGGCGACCTCCTTGGCCTTCATCTGGTATCTGGGCGTCTCGCCGGCCGCGGCACTGGTCAACATCTCGCAGACCACGATCATGGGGCCGCCGATCATGAAGGCGGCGTTCCCGAAGGCGTCGTATGCGGACATCACCCGGCATCTGGGCCGCGCGATGAGGGACTTCGCCAACCGTGGAATGACCGCAGGCGCCAGTGCGAGGCTGACCGCCGCCGAGAAGGCGGCGCTCGATGACGCCTACGAGATGGGAGTGGTCGACAAGACCCAAAGCCACGACCTCGCCAGCGTGGCCGAGAACGGCATCGAGTATCGGGCACGCCGCGAGAAGATCATGCGCGGCATCGCCTGGCTGTTCCACAAGGCCGAGGTGATGAACCGCGAGGTCACGTTCCTCGCCGCCTATCGTATCGGCGTCGAGGCGGGCATGGATGCCAAGGCCGCGATCGAAAACGCGGCCTCGATCACCTGGAAGACGCACTTCGACTACCAGAACACCAGCCGGGCCCGGTTCATGCAGGGCGACATCCCGAAGGTGATCTTCATCTTCAAGTCGTTCACCGTGAACATGCTGTGGCGGCTGTTCCGCGACACCCACCAGATGGTGAAGGGCAAATCGCCGGAAACGCGCCGGGAGGCGAGGACGCAGCTTGTGGGCATCACCATCTCGATGATGGCGCACGCGGGCATAACCGGCGTCTGGGGCTGGGGTCTGGCGATGACGCTGGCGGCCATGTTCTTCCCGGACATGGACGACGACGATCTGGAAGCCGCGATCATCGACGCCGCCCTTCTGGAGGGCGACGGGGCGGGCGTGTCGGCCTGGAACTATGCGATGGGCATGGCCTTCAAAGGGATCCCGGGCCACGCCACCGGAATCGACCTCACCAACCGCATCGGGATGCCTGACCTCTGGTTCCGCAATGAAGAACGGGACATGAGCGGCGCTGAGACCTGGCAATACCTGGTCGGCGAGTTCTTGGGGCCGATCGCCGGGCTTGGGGCCAATTGGGCGCGGGCCGCCGACCTGCTCGGGCGTGGCGAATGGTGGCGGGCGACTGAGGCCGCGGTGCCCAAGTTCGTCCGGGACGTAATGAGGGGCGGCCGGTTCGCTTCCGAGGGCGTCGAGACGATCAACGGCGACACCATCATCGAGAACGTCACCCCGCTGGAGGCGTTGGCGCAGGCCTCGGGCTTCACGCCGGCGCGACTGTCGGAACGGTATGCCACCAACTCCCGAATGATGAACGCCGAGGAACGCATCGAAGGAGAGCGGACGCGCCTGCAACGGCGGGTCGGCGATGCGATCCGTGCGGGCGAGCCCGTTCCCGCGGGCCTGTGGGAAAAGGTGTCGGAGTTCAACCGCCGCTACCCCGAGTATCCGATCACCGCGGAAACGATCCGGGCGTCTGTGCGCAGCCGAGAGCAGGCCAGCGCGCGGAACGAGTTCGGTGTGGCCCTGAACCCGCGGCTGAACGACAGAATCCGGGCCGACGCCGGTGCGACGATCTACAACTAGCCCGGGCGTTGCTGTCAGCGCCTCGCCCGTGGTATAGACGAGGGGACAACCGCTTGCGCAGGACGCGCTCGCCGCCACAAGGACGGTCGAGCCTATGCGCTTCCTGCGCTTTCTCCGCAACCTCGCGCTCACACCATCGGCGTTCGATGATGACCCTTGCGGGTTTCTCCGCAACCAGATCGGCCATGGATGGCTCATCGGCGGCCTGCCGGTCCTGATCTGGGGGCCCCTCGCGCTCGTGGTCACGATCCCAGGCTACGCCATCTTCGAGGTCTGGCAATGGCGCGCCCGTGACGGCGAGTTCTGGGACTGCGTCGAGGACTTCGCGCACTTCGTCACCGTCGGCCTCGCGATCGCCTTTGCTCCGGTCGTGCTGGTGTCCAGCGCCGCATTCCTGCTGTCGGGATACGCGAGGAGGGCGGGCTGGTGAGTGAGAATGATCTCGGGATGTGGTCGCAAGTGCTGACCGAAAAGGGGGCGGTGCTTGCGTTCTTCGGTGCCTTGGGCGGTGCAGTCCGGTCCGCGACGCTGCGGACGACGTGGCGTGAAAGCCTGCGCATCATCTTCATCGGCTCGGCCACCGCTTTCGGGCTGGGCGAGGTGTCGCCGACCATCCTTCGGTGGATCTTCGGCGAGGCCGCGATCCCGGAATCGGCCAGCACAGCGGTCGGCTTCATCGCGGCAATGGCGTTCATCGTCGGTCTGATCGCGGTGGTGTTGGTCGAATACCTGATCGAGCGTTCCCAGGGTGGAGGGCGAGATGGTCCTGCGGCGTGAAAAGCAATGCCCGAGGAAGGACGCCGCCGACACACTGAAGGTCGGCGTCATCGTCTTCCTGATCGGGGCAGCAGTCTGGATCGCCGCGGAGGTTTTCCTGTGAGCGCGAAGTCGAAACCCTCGGGGATCAGGCAGGGCAAGGCCCGGCATCTCGTCACCGAGATCATCCTGCATTGCTCGGCGACCATGACGACCGGCTGGTTCGATGACCTGTCGTTCGCGGAGAAGATCGCGGAGATCACGCGCTGGCATACCGACCCGAAGCCCAAGGGGCGCGGCTGGCGGGCCATCGGCTACCACTGGATCATCGACCGCGACGGCACGCTGGCGCGCGGGCGGCAGATGACCGAGATCGGGGCGCATGTGGTCGGTCACAACGCGGGCAGCATTGGCATCTGCCTGATCGGCGGAGGCGGTTCCTCCAAGCGTGATCGCTTTCTGGAGAACTTCACCCGCGAACAGGACACGGCCGCGCGCAGGCTCATCCAGCAGATCAAGGCGGCAACGCCCATCACGAAGATCAGCGGCCACAACGAGTATGCGGCCAGGGCTTGCCCGGGGTTCTTCGTGCCCGAGTGGCTGCAAGGCGTGATGTGATCGGCGCGTGGGTCCGCGGCTGGGCGATCAAGGTCGGCGCGGCCGTGGTCGCTGGCGCCCTGATCTGGAGCCACGCAGCCGCCTACCGCGCAGGGGCTGACCGCGTAGAGGCCCGCTACGAGCGCGAGGCTGCGGAACTGCGGGCAGAGCGCGACAAGGCCCTGCGCGTCGCCTCACAGAGGGAGGCGGCCCGTCTGGCGGCCGAGGAAGCAGCGACCCGACTGGCACAGGAGTTGGAAGATGCGGCGCGCGCGGATCCCGGGGCTGATGCTCCTGCTCTTGGTGCTGACAGCGTGCGCAGGCTCCAGGCCCGTTGAGGTTGAGCGACCGGCGCCGCCGCCGTCGCTGACGCTGCCCTGTGCGGGGCCCGTGGCTCTGCCAGATCGCGGACTGACACAGGGCGAGGTCGAGGTGCTGTGGGGCCGGGACCGGTCGTCCCTGCGAGCCTGTGGAAGCCGTCACGTCGGGCTTGTTGAATGGGTGGCGATTCCCTGAGCGGGAACCCGCCACCCCGGATTCTGCTACGTCTTTTGCCCCAGAACACCTGCGACACGACCGGCGACGACACCGGCTGTAATCGCATGTCTGGCCGTCAGGATACGGGATTCCGTGACGATTTCCTCGGGGTCGCTTGGCGGACCAGAGAGTGCGCCAGAACTCCGAGGCGGCCGACGTCAAAATCGCCTATATTCCAATGCCCTGCCTTCGCGATGGTCGAGCCAGCCCCCGGATATGCCGGAAATCCGTGGCTTCTGCTACAGATTTTGCTACGGAATCCGCACCGGCACGATTCGGGCGAGGAATCCATGAAACTGACGATCCGGCAGCGTGGCGACAGCGGCATCTACCATCTCCGAAAGACGGTGCCGCGACGCTACCACGGCATCGAACCGCGCCGTGAGGTCTGGATCAGCTTGAAGACCGACAGTGAAACCGAGGCGCGCCGCCGCGCCGATGCGGCATGGCAGGAAACACTCGCAGTCTGGGAGGCGATGAAGTCCGGGGATGCAGACCACGCCGAGGCCCGGTTCCAGGCCGCCCGCGAGGTGGCCAGATCTCCGATGTCCGAGATTTTGGACCGAGTCGAGGCGATCCCCGAGCGTCGTGGGCGCCTTGACATGAAGGTTGCCGCCGCAGTTCTGGGAACCATTACGCCCCCGGCTGTGACCGTGACCAAGGCCCTCGAACAGTTCTGGGATCTCGCCCAGGATCGCACCCTGGGAAAAAGTGCGGACCAGATCCGGCGCTGGCGCAACCCGCGCATCAAGGCCGTCACCAACTTCGTGAAGGTCGTCGGGGACAAGCCGATCGGCGAGATCACGCAGGACGACATGCTCGATTTCGTCGACTGGTGGATGGGCCGGATCCGCGCCGAGGGTCTGACGCCGAACTCCGCCAACAAGGACATCACGCATCTCGGCAACATCCTGAAGACCGTGAACACGAAGAAGCGCATGGGGCTGAAACTGCCCTTGGGCGATCTTGCGCTGCGCGAGGGTGAGAAGCGGACTCGCCCGCCGTTCTCGACCGAGTGGATCCGCGACAAGATCCTTGCCCCGGGCGCGCTGGACGGACTGAACCGGGAGGCGAGATGCATCCTGCTGGGGATGGTGAACACCGGCTACCGTCCCTCCGAGGGTGCCGGGCTCCTGCCCCAGCACATCCGGCTGGATGCGGAGATCCCGCACATCTCGATCGAACCCGTCGGCCGCACCCTCAAGAGCCAGTATTCGCGCCGGGTGATCCCGCTGGCCGGGGTAAGTCTCGCCGCTTTCCGGGAGTTCCCGGACGGCTTCCCGCGTTACAGGGACAACGCCGGGCTGTCCGACACCATCAACAAGTTCCTGCGCGAAAACCGGTTGCTGGAGACACCCGAACACAGCCTCTATTCCCTGCGCCACAGCTTCGAGGATCGGATGCTGGAGGCGGAGGTGGATGAGCGGATCCGGCGCGACCTGTTCGGACACGCCCTGAACCGGGAGAGATACGGCAAGGGTGCCAGCCTCGAACACAAGGCGCGCGTGATCGCGTCCATCGCCCTGTAGCAAGAATCTGCTTCCCGGCGACCTGATCTAGCCAGGCGCGGCCTGTCCGTGCTACATCCTGTGCATCGCCTGCGCAGGACGCGCTCGCTGTGGTCGTCACAGGAGCCCGTCCATGCCCGCGATCCCCCCGTTTGTCATCCCCTCAGCCGCCGCGGGGATCTGGACCGAGGTTCTCAACGGAGGCACACCCCTGGTCGATGGGCCCTATGTCCTGTCGTCGGAACTCTACGATTTCACGCTGACCGTTGCCGATGCGCCCCCGACCCTCGCGGCCTCGGCCATTCCGGTCCCGGCGGGGACGCCGCACCCGGTTCTCATTCCCTCGGGCAGCAAGCTGTATGTCCGGGGCATCGTCGGCACCGTCATCAACGTGGCGCAGTGATGACGAGGCGGCGCCAGCGTTCCCTGCTGAGGTTCCTCTACAACCTGTTCGGGGTGTCGCAACCCGCCTATCCCACCTCAATCTATCCGCCTGCCACCGGCGGCGGGACGCCACCGGCCCCGCAGATCATCACCCGAACCGCCCCGGCGACCATCGGTCCCTACGCCGCAGGCCAGCGGCCAATCGACGCCTACACGCCGGGCACCTACGCCTCGACCGCGGGCACCAGCATCCGCACGGCCAGCTGGCGCGTGAACGGCAGCTTGGTCGCCGGGACCGTCACGCTGATCGGCGCCCAGACCGTCGATCTGACCGAGAGCGTGACCGACAGCGTCGGCACCCCGGCGCGCATCTGGACCTATGGACCCGTCGCGGTGCCCGCCATCGCGCCGACCGTAAGTGTGGCGATCAACCAGGGCAGCATCGACGTGGGCGATGTGCTGGGCACGGACATCACCGCGACCCCGAGCATCACGGTGGCCGGGTCGCCCGCGCTGGTCATCGGCGACATCGCGATCAGCTGGCGGGTCAACAACGCGCCGCGTGCAGCGGGCCAGCTGGTGACGTTCGGCGATATCGTACGGGCGGTGGCGTCCTGGTCGCACCCGGCGGGCGCTGGCAGCGTCCAGAGCGCGACGCGCACGGTGCCCGTGGCCGTCGCCCCGACCGTCACCGTCGCGCTGGCCGAAGCCGCCTATACCGCGGGCCAGACGCTGGACGCATCCGACATCGAGCCGACAATCACCAGCCCGGGCTACCCGCCCTTGCTGCTGGGCGACCTGGTCCTGTCGCTGCGCGCCAATGGCGCGCCGGTGTCCCTGCCCCACGCCGCGATCGCGGGGCAGTCGCTGGTCGGCCGCGCCACCTGGTCGCATCCTGCGGGCGCGGGAACCGCGGACAGCGGCGGAATCACGGTCGGCGCGGCCGCCCCTGC
>DBBA01000071.1 GCA_002291955.1 Rhodobacteraceae bacterium UBA996
ACCCCGACCGCGACGAGGGCGATTTCGCCTGGTCTGTGGTGTCGGCGTCGCTGGGCGATGACGGGCTGTTCCGGATGGGCGGTCCGGCGCGGACCGATCCGACGTCCAGCCTGTGGCTGGCGTCGGGCGACGTGGTGGTGATGGGCGGGCCGGCGCGGCTGGCGTTCCACGGGGTGGACCGGATCCGCTTCGGATCGTCGACCCTGCTGCCGCAGGGCGGGCGGCTGAACCTGACGCTGCGGGTGGTGGCGGTCCGCTAGCGCCGGGCGTTCCAGCTCGCCGAAGCGTGGCGGCGTGTGTAGAACTCGCCCATCAGCCCGAGGATCAGGATGATGACCCCCACGATCACCGGATAGGCGACGGAACTGAAGTGCGGGTTGTAGTTGACGAACAGGAAGCCGCGGCACTGGTCGATCAGGTGGAACAGCGGGTTCCAGTCGAACATGGCGATCATCGTGCCCGGCAGCATGTTGGCCACGAACATCTTGCCCGAGGCGATCATGTTGGCCCGGGCGTAGAGCTGCGACAGCATGTTGGCGATGTCGGGGTTCCAGGGCTTCATCGCCAGGAACACGAGGCCGACCGCCACCCCGGTGAACCAGGACAGAAGGACCATCGCCAGCGCCGCGAACGGCTGCTCGAACGTCAGGGGCACGAAGGCCGCGTGATAGACGCCGAGGATCACCACCAGCGCCAGCAGTTGCAGGTACAGGGCCCCCAGCGCCGCCGACAGGATCGCCACCGCGGTGTTCATCGGCGCGTGCTGCATCATGGGCGAGGCCGGACCTTCCGATCCGACGACGGCCGACATCGCCTTGGTATGCACCAGGAACAGGTAGATGCCCGAGAACAGGTAAAGCAGGTAATCGCCGCGGATGGCGAGGCCGCGCATCCCCAGAAGTTCGAACATCACCCAGAACACCAGCACGAACACCGCCGTCTGCGCGATGTTCAAGAGAAGCCCGATCATCGCATTGCCATGCGTGCGCCGGACCGACCGGACCGTGCCGTGATACACCAGCTCGATCAGGGTGGCCGCGCCCGTGAACCGGCTGGTGCTGCGTTCCGTGGCGAACATGCGCGCGAGGTTCCTTCCTGCCGGGCCCGGACCGCATCCTGACCGCGAATGCTTGCTGTTTGCTTGAGGCAGGACCATAACCCGCGCCGCGATGCGGGACAACGCAGGGGAACGGGCGCGCATGGATCACGAGCGGCTGGCAGCCGAGATGCGGCGCCTGGCCCTGCAGGCCGGGGCTGCGATCATGGCGGTGTACGCGCGTGGCGCGTCCGACGTGCGCCTGAAGGACGACGACAGCCCGGTGACCGAGGCGGACGAGGCCGCGGATGCGCTGATCGCGGCCGGGTTGCGGCAGGCATTCCCCGGCGTGCCGCTGGTGACCGAGGAACAGTCCGACAGCCACGGGGTGGCCGGGTCGACCTTTCTGATCGTCGATCCGCTGGACGGCACCAAGGAGTTCGTCCAGCGCCGCGGCGACTTCACGGTGAACATCGCCTATGTGCAGGACGGCGTGCCGGTGCGCGGCGTGGTGCATGCGCCGGCGAAGGGGCGGCTGTTCTACACGCTGCCCGATGGCCGCGCGGTCGAGGAGACGGGGCCCTTCGCGCTGGACACCATCGGGCCGCAGGTGCCGCTGTCGGTGTCGGTGCCGGACAACCGCGGGCTGCGGGTGGTCGCGTCGAAGTCGCACCGCGATGTGGCGACGGATGACTACATTGCCCGATATGCCGTGTCGGATTTTTCCGCCGCCGGATCGTCGCTGAAGTTCTGCCTGGTGGCGACCGGCGAGGCCGACCTGTACCCGCGACTTGGCCCGACGATGGAATGGGATACCGCGGCGGGCGATGCTGTCCTGCGCGGGGCGGGCGGCCATGTGGTGCGGATGGATGACCTGACGCCGCTGACCTATGGCAAGGCGGGCTTCCGCAATCCGTTCTTCATCGCCCATGCGCCGGGCGTGCGGCTGGTGCGCCCGTGACGCCCGCGCCGCTGGCCGATGTCCTGATCGTCATCCCGGCGCGGTATGCGTCCACGCGCTATCCGGGCAAGCCGCTTGTGCCGCTGCGGGGCGCAAACGGGCTGGAACAGACCCTGATCGAGCGCACATGGCGGGCGGCGCTGCAGGTTCCGGGCAGCCCCCGCGTGGTGGTGGCGACTGATGACACGCGCATTGCCGACGCGGCGCGCGGCTTTGGCGCCGAGGTGGTGATGACGTCGGACACCTGCCGCAACGGGACCGAGCGCGTGGCCGAGGCCGCGGAACGGCTGGGTGGCGGGTATGACATCGTGGTGAACCTGCAGGGCGATGCGCCGCTGACCCCGCCGTGGTTCCTGACCGCGCTGGTGGACGGCCTGCGCGCCGACCCCGCGGCCGACATCGCGACCCCCGTCCTGCGGCTGGATGGCGCGACACTGGCAGCCTTTCGCGCCGACCGGGCCGCCGGGCGCGTCGGCGGCACGACCGCGGTGTTCGGCGCGGGCGGGCGGGCGCTGTACTTCTCAAAGGAGGTCATCCCCTTTGTTGCCGACCCCTTCGCCCCCGACGCCATGACCCCAGCCTTCCACCATGTCGGCGTCTATGCCTATCGCCCGACGGCGCTCGCGGCCTATGCCGGGTGGACGGTCGGACCGCTGGAATCGCTCGAAGGGCTGGAGCAGCTCCGATTCCTGGAAAACGGGCGCGCGGTCCTGTGCGTGACCGTCGAGGCCCGCGGACGGAAGTTCTGGGAGCTCAACAATCCGTCGGATGTTGCGCGAATCGAGGCGATACTTACATCAGACGGGATCGAGTGATCTTCGGTTCACGTTTCGGTTGTAGCGCGGGCATGTGCAGAAACCCTGCCATGTCGGAATTGCGCAGAATTCGCGCCACAATTGGCGGCTAGACGACCTATGATGCATGGCCGACAGGGCGGCTGTGGCGAGAGAGGTAAGGCGACCATGACCCGCAAGGTGATGAAGGCAGTGTTCCCGGTGGCCGGGCTTGGCACCCGGTTCCTTCCGGCGACCAAGTCGATCCCCAAGGAAATCATGACACTCGTGGACCGGCCGCTGATCCAGTACGCCATCGACGAGGCGCGGGCGGCCGGGATTTCCGAGTTCATCTTCGTGACCTCGCGCGGCAAGGGCGCGCTCGAGGACTACTTCGACCGCGCGCCAGAGCTTGAGGCGTCCTTGACCCGTGGCGGGAAGAAGGACCTTCTCGACGTCCTGAACAAGACGAACATGGAATCGGGCGCCATCGCCTACGTCCGCCAGAACAGCCCGCGGGGCCTGGGCCATGCGGTGTGGTGCGCGCGGCGGCTGATCGGGGACGAGCCGTTCGCGGTGATCCTGCCCGATGACGTGATCACCGGCGGCGACAAGCCCTGCCTGCAGCAGATGGTCGAGGCCTATCAGGAGACCGGCGGCTGCATGGTCGCCGCGATGGAAGTGCCGCGGTCCAAGGCCAAGTCTTATGGCATTCTGGACGTGTCGTCCGAAGTCGGCCCGCTGGCCGAGGTGCGGGGCATGGTGGAAAAGCCCGCGCCGGGCACCGAGCCGTCCACGCTGGCGGTGATCGGCCGCTACATCCTGACGCCCGACGTGCTGTCAAACCTGGACCGTGCCACCGAAGGCGCGGGGGGCGAGATCCAGTTGACCGACGCCATCGCCAAGGAACTGGACGCCGGGCGCCGCGTGACCGGATACCGGTTCCGCGGGCAGCGGTTCGACTGCGGATCGAAGGCCGGGTTCCTGCAGGCGACAGTCGCCTTCGGACTTGCCCGCGACGACCTGCGCGAGGAATTCGCCGAGTACCTCGGTCATCTGAAGGCCACCGCGCAAGCCGCCGAGTAAGCGCGTCCTTGCCTGCCGTGCAGCCGGGGAAACGCAGCCTCTGGGCCGCGTACCGGCTGCGCTGGTTGCGCCGTCGGCTGATCTGGCGGGCGGTTCGTGCCCGCCACGGTCTGGTTGCGGTCGCGGACCGCATGGCGGGCCTAGGGCCGTCCGATGTGGTGCTGTTCGCCTGCCTGCGGAACGAGGCGCTGCGGCTGCCGCATTTCCTGGCTCACTACCGCGGGCTGGGCGTGCGGCACTTCCTGCTGATCGACAATGCCAGCACCGACGGGACGGCGGACCTCGCACTTGCCGCGCCGGACGTCTCGCTGTGGTCCGCCAGCGGCAGCTACCGTGCCAGCCGCTACGGCATGGACTGGGTGACCGCCCTGATGCTGCGGCACGGGTCGGGCCGCTGGTGCGTGGTGGCCGATGCGGACGAGCTTCTGGTCTATCCCGGCTGCGATTCGGTCGGGCTGGACGCGCTGGCCGCGCGGTTGGACACCAAGGGCCAGTGGGCGCTGCCCGCCCTGACGCTGGACCTGTATCCGCGGGGACCGCTGTCGTCGGCCAGGGTCGCGCCGGGGGACGATCCGGTGACCGCGGCCCCCTGGTTCGATGCCGGGCCCTATCGGATGCGGCGGCAATGGCCCAAGGGGAACGCCTGGGTGCAGGGGGGACCCCGCGCGCGGGTGTTCTACGCGGGCAGCCCCGACCGCGCGCCGACGCTGAACAAGTTCCCCTTCGTGCGCTGGCACTGGCAATATGCCTGGACCACCTCGACCCACGCCGCCCTGCCGCCCCGGCTGAATGACGTCTGGCCCGACCCGGGCGCGCGGCGCATCACCGGGGTCCTGCTGCACACCAAGTTTCTGGCCGATGCCCCCGCCCGCGCGGCGTGCGAACAGGCGCGGGGGCAGCACTTTGCCAAGCCACCCCTGCACGGCAGCTACTACGCGGGCATGACGGCCGACCCCGACCTGTGGACGCCCGATTCGGTGCGCTACACCGGCTGGCGACAGCTGCTGGACCTGCGGCTGATGTCCGACGGCTAGGGTTGCGCGGTCAGTCCGGGAGAAGGCCGGCGCAGGTCGGCCGCGCGGACCTTTTCGGTGGCGCTTTTCAGCTGGCCGCAGGCGGCCATGATGTCCTCGCCCCGGGGGGTGCGGATCGGGCTCGCATAGCCCGCCTTGAACACGATATCGGCAAAGGCCTCGATCCGGGCCCAGTCGGACCGTTCGTAGGGGGCGCCGGGCCATTCGTTGAAGGGGATCAGGTTGATCTTGGCAGGTATCCCCGCGATCAGCCGCACCAGACGCCGCGCATCCTCGTCCGAATCGTTCACGCCCTTGAGCATGACGTATTCGAAGGTGATGCGTTCGCTGTTCGACAGCCGGGGATAGTCGCGCAGGGCACCGAGCAGGGTGGCAATGTTCCATTTGCGGTTGATCGGCACCAGCCGGTCGCGGATCGCATCCGTGGTGGCGTGGAAGCTGACGGCGAGCAGACAGCCGATCTCGGTCGCGCAGCGGGCGATTTCCGGCACCACGCCCGACGTGGACAGCGTGATGCGCCGCCGCGACAGGGCGATGCCGTCACCATCCATCGCGATCTTCATGGCGTCGCGCACGGCATCGAAGTTGTAGAGCGGCTCACCCATGCCCATGAGCACGACGTTGGACAGAAGCCGGGGCCGTTCGCCCATGCCTTCGCCTGGCACCGGCCATTCGCCCAGGTCGTCGCGCGCCAGCAGGATCTGCCCGACGATTTCGCCAGCGGTCAGGTTGCGCACGAGCTTCTGCGTGCCGGTGTGGCAGAAGGAACAGGTCAGCGTGCAGCCCACCTGCGAGGAGATGCAGAGCGTGCCGCGGTCTTCCTCGGGGATATAGACGGTCTCGACCTCGTGCCCGCCGGCGATACGCACCAGATACTTGCGCGTGCCGTCGGCGCTGACCTCGCGCTTCACGATCTCGGGGATCTCGATGGTGAAATGCTCGGCCAGAAGCGCGCGGAAGGGCTTGGCGAGGTTCGTCATGGCGGCAAAGTCGCGCGCGCCGCGGAAGTAGACCCAGTGCCAGACCTGCCCGGTGCGCATCCGGGCCTGCACCTCGGGCGTGCCCGCGGCGATCAGGGCGGCCTGCAACTGGTCGCGCGTCAGGCCGACGATGTTCGTGCGCCCGCCGTCAGGCAGGCGGCGGGGCACGGTCAGCACGTCAGGGGTGATGGGCACGGTCATCGTCGGCGGACCTTCTGGGAAGGCGCCCATATAGGCGACCCGCGCCCCTGCGCCAAGCGCCGCCTTACTGGCAGCGCGCCGCGGCGTCGTCCACGGCGGCGGTGAAGCCCAGTAGGCTGAACGTGTCGCGCGTGTCGGTCCCGCGACCGGACCGCGCCGACAGCACCGCGTCCGACCCGGCCTTCATCGCCGCGACGATCGCGGTTTCCTGCTCGGCATTCACCGACCAGGCCCATTCGCTTTCGTCATAGCCGGGCGTGCCGGGGTCATCCTCGGTCGAGAACAGGTCGAACGTGCGGTCGCCTACGGTCAGCCGGATCGGCGCACCCTGGTTGAAGCTGTAGCCGCCGGTAAAGCTGACGACCCCCTTCTGGGTGTCGCTGTAGCTGACCAGCAGCAGGATGTCGCCGCGCTGCACGGCCACCACGCGCCCGTCGCGGGTGTTCACCGTCTCGCGCGGGGCAGAGACGACCCAGCACTGCTTGGGGTCCTCCTCGACGAACACGCTCCAGTCCGTGTTCGCCGCCACCCGGTTCTCCGAGGTCTGCGCATGCGAAGGTCCGGTGGCGAGAATGGCCAGCGCGACACCGGCAAGAAGCGAACGAGTCATGGAACCCACCCCAACGGTCTGAACCTGCACGGCACCCGACGGACTTCCGCGGCCCCTCTTGCACGGGGGACGTTGGGCGGGCTAGCCCGGAACGGTGCCGCAATCAAGCCTAACGCCTGCGCGGCGGCGGCAAAAGGCCGGGCGCGCGAAGGTCGCCGAAGCGTGAAGGAGACGGGGATGACAGTTGCCGCACCGATGCTCGAGGTCTGGCGCGGGGCCTTCTGCGAGAGCGTGCATGCGGGGCATGCCGTCGTGGTGGACCGGACGGGCGAGGTCGTGGCGGCCTGGGGCGATCCGGGGGCGGTCATCTTTCCGCGGTCGTCGTGCAAGATGCTGCAGGCGCTGCCGCTTGTGGACAGCGGCGGGGCGGATGCGATGGGCCTGACCGACCGGCATCTGGCGCTGGCCTGTGCCAGTCATCAGGGGGCTGATCTGCATGTGACGCTGGCGCGCGACTGGCTGGCGGCCTTGAGGCTGGATGACGGGGCCTTGCGCTGCGGCCCCGAGGAGCCGCGGGATCGCCAGACGCGGGATGCGCTGATCCGGTCGGGCGAGGCGGTGTGCCAGGTGCACAACAACTGTTCCGGCAAGCACTGCGGGTTCCTGACGCTGACGCGGCATCTGGGCGCGGGGCCCGAGTATGTGGACCCCGCCCACCCGGTGCAGGCCGCCGCGCGCGAAGCGTTCGAGACGATGACGGGGATGCGGTCCCCGGGGTTCGGGATCGACGGTTGTTCAGCCCCGAACTTTGCCACCACGGTGCAGGGGCTGGCCCGCGCGATGGCACGATTCGCGGCGGCGCGCGAGGGTGGCGTGTCCGCGCGAGAACGGGCGGCGGCGCGGCTGACGCGGGCGATGGCGGCGCATCCGGAGCTCGTGGCAGGCGAGGGGCGGGCCTGCACCACCCTGATGCGCGCGATGGGCGGGCGGGTGGCGGTCAAGACCGGGGCCGAGGGAGTTTTCGTGGCGATCCTGCCGGAACAGGGTCTGGGCGTGGCCCTGAAATGCACCGACGGGGCAACCCGGGCGGCCGAGGCAGCGGTGGCGGCGATCCTGGTCCGGCTGGGCGCGCTGGACCCCGCGCACCCGGTCGCGGTGCAGTTGAGGCACGGCCCGATCACCAACCGCGCGGGGCGTGCGGTCGGCGAATACCGGCTGGCGGAGGGGTTCCGGTAGTACGACGGCCACGCGGCAGGACACGGTCCCCCCGGACCTGATCCGGGGCCTCTTCCGATCCCGTCAGGCGGCGAACTCCTCGCGCATGTAGCCCTGCAGATACAGCAGGGCCGTCAGGTCGCCGTGGTTCACCCGCACCTTCGCCTGCGCCTGCACCACCGGCTTCGCGTGCAGCGCAACCCCGATCCCGGCCGCCTGCAGCATGCCCAGATCGTTGGCGCCGTCCCCCACGGCGATGACATCGGCGGGCGTGATGCCCAGCCGCGCGGCGGTTTCCTGCAATGCGGCCACCTTGGCGTCGCGGCCCAGGATCGGTTCCCGCACCGTGCCGGTCAGCAGCCCGCGTTCCGACTCCAGCTTGTTCGCGCGGTATTCGTCCATGCCGAGTTCCCGCGCGATGGGCGCCGCAAAGGCGGTGAAGCCGCCCGACACCAGCAGGGTGTAGGCGCCGTTCGCCTTCATCGTGGCGATCAGCGCGTGCCCGCCCGGCATCAGCGCGATCCGCGTGGACAGGACGCGCGACATCGTGTCCTCGGGCAGGCCCTTGAGCAGGGCAACCCGCGCCTTCAGCGCGCCTTCGAAATCAAGTTCGCCGTTCATCGCCCGTGCCGTGATCTCGGACACCTGCGG
>DBBA01000364.1 GCA_002291955.1 Rhodobacteraceae bacterium UBA996
TCGGCCAACACCTGGACCGTGAACAACATGTACGCAACCCACATGCAGGCGGGCCGCGTCTTCATCATGGGCGATGCGGCGCACCGGCATCCGCCGTCGAACGGGCTGGGGTCGAACACCTCGATCCAGGACGGGTTCAACCTGGCGTGGAAGCTGGCCGCGGTGCTGAAGGGGCAGGCGGGGCCGGGGTTGCTCGACAGCTATTCCGCCGAGCGCGCGCCGGTGGCCAAGCAGATCGTGACGCGGGCGAACCAGTCCATCGGCGAATTCGGCCCGATCTTCCGGGCACTGGGGATGGCCGATGGCGTGTCCCCCGACAAGATGCAGGCCAACATGGATGCCCGCTGCGACAAGGGACCTGCGGCCGAGGCGCAGCGGGCGGCCCTGCGCGAGGCGATCACCTTCAAGAAGTACGAGTTCGACGCCCATGGGGTGGAGATGAACCAGCGCTACCGGTCGGGCGCGGTGGTGACCGACGGGCAGGCGGAACCCGCGTTCGAGCTGGACGCGGAACTGCACTACCAGCCGACCACCTGGCCCGGCGCACGGCTGCCGCATGTCTGGCTGTTCGATGCGGGTGGCGCGCAGCATTCGACGCTGGACCTGTGCGGCCACGGGCGCTTCACCCTGTTCACCGGGATCGGCGGCGAAGGCTGGGTTGCGGCGGCCGAGGCTGTCGGGCGTGAATTCGGCTTGCCGGTCACGGTCCGGGTGATCGGCCCGCGGCAGGCGTGGCTGGACCACACCGGCGACTGGGCGCGGGCGCGCGAGGTGCGTGATTCGGGCTGCGTGCTGGTGCGGCCCGATCACCACGTCGCCTGGCGGTCGGACGAGGTCACTGCCGACCCGACCGCCGACCTGCGGCGCGTGCTGTCCGCGATCCTCGCGCGATAGGAGGCGCGGATGACCACGCCCGTCTATTTCACTGAATCCACGTCCGCCGACGTGGTGATCGCCCGCAACGTCGGCTGCACTGACCCGCGGCTGGCGCAGGTCATGGCGGTGCTGATCCGCCACCTGCACGCCGCGGTCAAGGAGATCGAGCCAACACCGGACGAATGGATGACCGCGATCCGGTTCCTGACCGACACCGGCCACATGTGCACCGACTGGCGGCAGGAGTTCATCCTCTTGTCCGACGTGCTGGGCGTGTCGATGCTGGTGGACGCGATCAACAACCGCAAACCCTCGGGTGCATCCGAATCGACCGTGCTGGGGCCGTTCCATGTGGACGGCGCGCCGGAGCTGCCGATGGGCGCCGACATCTGCCTCGACCAGAAGGGCGAGCCGATGCTGGTCACGGGCCGCATCCTGGATACTGACGGCAATTCGGTCGCGGGCGCACGGATCGACGTCTGGCAGGCGAATGACGAGGGGTTCTACGACGTCCAGCAGAAGGGCATCCAGCCCGACTTCAACCTGCGGGGCGTGTTCCGGACCGGCGCAGACGGGCGCTACTGGTTCCGGGGCGTGAGGCCCAGGTTCTACCCGATTCCGGACGACGGCCCGGTGGGCAAGCTCTTGGCCGCACTCGGGCGACACCCGTGGCGGCCCGCACACCTGCACTACATCATCGCGGTGCCAGGGTTTGCCACGCTGACCACCCACATCTTCGACCCCGACGATCCCTGGATCGGGTCGGACGCGGTGTTCGGGGTCAAGGAAAGCCTGCTCGCCCGGTTCGTGCCGGTGGACAGCCCCGCGGCCATGGCCGAGGCCGGGTTCGACAGGCCCTTCGTCCGGGTGGACCACGATTTCGTGCTGGCCCCCGGCTAAGGCGCTGACGCAGGCGCCACGATCCGCCCGCCCAGCTCATCCTCGACATGGACGCGCAGGATGGCGTCCATGTCGGCTTCCACGGTGAACCCCAGCGCGCGGGCGCGGGCCGCGTCGAAATCGGCGGCCCAGCCCGCGACGATACGCGCCACCAGCGGGTCGTCGGTGCGCCGGATCAGCGCCACGGCCGACGGCCCCGCGATCCGACGCAGCGCGTCGATCTGGTCGCCCACGGTCGCCGACAGGCCCGGCATGGTCAGCGCCCGGGCCTGGCCTAGCGCGCCCGTGTCCAGCGTGGCGGCATGCAGGAAGAACCCCACCGCCGCGCGCGGGCTGGCGAAGTAATGGCGTGTCGTCTCGGGCACCGGCAGGTCGGCGGGCAGGCCCGCCAGCGGTTCCCTCAGGATGCCCGAGAAGAACCCCGACGCGGCGCGGTTCGGCGCGCCCGGCCGCACGCAGATCGTGGGCAGGCGCAGGCTGATCCCGTCGATCAGACCCCGGCGCGACAGGTCGCTGACCAGGATCTCGGCCATCAGCTTCTGCGCGCCGTAGCTGGTGGCGGGCTGGGGCGCGAAATCGTCGGGGATGCGCGCCGGGAAGGGCGGGCCGAACACCGCCAGGGACGATGCGAAGATCACCCGCGGGCAGGTGCCCGTCGCCATCAGCGCATCCAGCAGCGCGCGCGTGCCGTCGAGGTTCACGCGATACCCTTTGGCCAGGTCCACCTCGGCCTCGCCCGACACGATGGCGGCCAGGTGGAACACCAGGTCGGGGCGCGCGGCAGCCAGCTGGTCGGCGGTGCCCGGCGCGGACAGATCGGCTGCGCGAACCGTCACCCGCCCCGGCAACCCTGCGGGCACCGGCGGCGGCACCACGTCCACGAGGTCGAGCGCGGTGATCGCCACCCCCCCGACCGCTCCATCCGCCGCCAGCCGCACCGCAAGCTTGCGCCCGATCATGCCGGCGGCCCCGATCAGCAGGATGCGCATGGAGTCCTCCCTCCCTTGGTTCTTGACCCGACTGTGGCGGCTTTCGCAGGTGTGCGCACGAATTTTCGCGGGGCCTGTCGGAATCCGGGGGGCGCCGGACGTCATGGGGTATCGGCATCCCGAAGGGGGGTGCCGCGAACCCGAAAGGACGCATCCGATGATCCCTCGCCCCCTTGCCTGTGCCGCGCTTACCGCGCTGACCCTGACTGCCGTGCCTTCCGGGGCCGCTGACCGCGCTGCGCTGGAAACCCTGCACGGCACCTTCCACTCGCCCGCCGTCGAAGCCTGGTACGACGGCTACGGCACACGCGAGTTCGTGTTCGCGGGTGGCCGGTGGAGCCTGACCTTCACCCACGCGCTCCACCCCGCGATGACGCAACGTACGTTCCAATTCCGCACTGGCGGCGCCTATCGCGTGGCAGAGCCCTCGACCGCGGTGCCGGGCGCCTTCCACACCGTGTTCGACGAGGACTGGAAGCACGTCACCCTGCTGACCCCGGTGCCGGAGATTGCCGCGGCGATGGGGATCGCCGACTGCGGACTGACGGTGAACCTGGAAGCCGACATCTCCGACACCGGCTGTGCCGCGTGGCGCCCGGTGGCAGAGTGCGGGCAGGACCACGACCTGTTGGCCCTGTCCGACGAAGGGCTGCACTTTGGCATCCGTCCGGCGGACAATGACATGTGCACGCCCGGCAGGACGCCCACCGCACTGCTGCCTGCCGTCGTCGCCCGCTGAGAAAGGACCGGACCCATGCAGTACATGATCCTGAATTACGTGCCCCCTTCGGACTATGCCGATGTCGATGCCGTCCGCGCCGCCGCCGATGGCGCAGCCTGGGGCGCCTACACCCGCGCGCTGATCGACGCCGGGGTGTTCGTGTCGGGCAACGCCCTGCACCCGGCGCACACGGCAACCACCCTGCGCGTGCGCGACACCGGCCGCGACATCCAGGACGGTCCCTATGCTGCCAGCAAGGAACAGTTCGGCGGCTACTACATCATCGACGCACCCGACCTTGACACCGCGCTGCACTGGGCGGCGCTGAACCCCGCAGCAAGTCGCGGCGCGGTCGAGGTGCGTCCGGTGGTGATGCGCAGCTGACCCTTGGACCCGAGGGACGAGATCGAGCGGGTGGCGCGCCTGTCCTACGGCAGGCTCGCCGCCCTTCTGGCCGCACGGACCGGCAGCGTGTCCCTGGCTCAGGATGCGCTGTCGGATGCGCTGCTGCGGGCCCTGCAGGCATGGCCGCGCGACGGCGTGCCCGCCCGCCCGGAAGCATGGCTGCTGACCGTGGCGCGGAACTGCGCCGCGGACGCCGCCTGCGCCGGGCAGCGGGATGCCAGGGCGGCCGATCATCTGATGATGCTGGAGGAGGAACGCCGCGCCATGGCCCACGCCGCCACGCCCGACCGCACGCTCGACCTGATGTTCGTCTGCGCCCATCCGGCCATCGACGCGGGCCTGCGCACCCCCCTGATGCTGCAACTGGTGCTGGGCCTTGATGCGCGGCGCATGGCCGGGGCGTTCCTGATCCCGCCCGCCACACTTGGCCAGCGACTGACCCGCGCCCGCGCCAAGATCGAGGCCGCCCGGATCGGCTTCGCGCTGCCGGACGGCGACGACCTCGTGCCCCGGCTGGCCCATGTGCTGGACGCGGTCTATGCGGCCTTTACCGTGGGGCTGGACGGCGACGGCGCAGGTGATGCGAAATCCGCGTCCCTGTCGCGCGAGGCGCTGTGGCTGGGCAGTCTGACCGCCGCCCGCCTGCCCGACCAGCCCGAGGCACAGGGTCTGCTGGCGCTGATGCTGTTCACCCTGGCCCGGCGCGGGGCGCGGGTGGATGCCGCGGGCTGCCTGGTTCCGCTGGCCGACCAGGACCCCGCGCTGTGGGACGCCGGGATGATGGACGACGCCGAAACCGCCCTGCGGCTGGCCGCGCGCGCGCCCACGCTGGGCCGCTACCAGATCGAGGCCGCCATCGCCGCCGCCCATGCGGCCCGCCGCCAGGGCACGCCTGCCGATCCGGGGGCAATCGTGGCACTCTATCGCGGGCTTGTCGCGCTGCACCCCTCGCTCGGGGCCGAGGTCGGGCTGGCCGGGGCGCTGCTTGGGGCCGGCGATCCTGCCGGGGCCCTTGCGGTGCTAGAGGCGTCAAAACCGACCCGCGCTGCGGCCTATCAACCGTGGTGGGCCGTGCGCGCCCATGCCCTGCGGCAGGCAGGCGATGCACCCGGCGCGGCAGCGGCCTTTGACCGTGCCATCGCCCTGACCGCCGATCCGGCCGCCCGCCTGTTCCTGACCCGCCATCGCGGCACGCCGTCGCGGCAGGGCGGTGTTCCGCCCCACGCCCTTGCCATCCTGGGGGCGTTCCACGAACCATGCGGGGGCAATCCGGCAGGAACGGCAGGCGATGGACACGCGCGTCAACCTGATGTGGGAGGACTGGGCCGACCGGTCCCTGCCCCTGCCCGGCTATGCCACCGCGGGCGCGGCGGGGGCAGACCTGCGCGCGAACCTGCCCGAGGGTGACCGCGCCGCGGGCGTGACGCTTCAGCCGATGGAACGCCGGATCGTGCCCACCGGCCTGCGGGTGGAAATCCCGGACGGGTTCGAGGTGCAGATCCGCCCGCGCTCGGGGCTGGCCCTGACCCACGGGATCACCCTGCCCAACACGCCCGGCACCATCGACAGCGACTATCGCGGGCCGCTCGGCGTGCTGCTGGTGAACCTTGGCGCCGATCCCGTCACGCTGCATCACGGCGACCGGATCGCACAGATGGTGCTGGCCCCCGTGGCCCGCGCGGCCTTTGCCGTGGTGGACGCGCTGCCCGACACGCCGCGCGGCGCCGGGGGCTTCGGCTCCACCGGGCGGGGCTAGGTCGCGTGGTCTGGTTCCTGCTTCTTGCAGCCGGGCTGTGGGCGATGGGCGCCCGGATGCGGGCGCCGGTGCAGGCGCGCTGGCAGATGATCGGGCTTCTCTATGTCGCGGTGCTGGCGGCCCTGGTGGCCCTGCCCGCGGCCTCGCCCCTGCGGGTGTCGCTTGGCGGGTCGCTGGCCGAATGGCTGGTGCTGGGCGGACTTGCCGCCGCCGTCTGGGCCTATGGTCAGGTCCTGGCCCGCATCCGCGCCCGCGCCACCGAGCGTGAGGCCGCGGCGGCACCCAAGCCCCCCCTCATCACCTCCGGCGAGACGGAACGCTACGCCCGCCACATCCTGCTGCGCGAGATCGGCGGGCCGGGACAGGCAGCGCTGAAGCGCGCCCGCGTGCTGGTGATCGGGGCGGGGGGCCTTGGGTCGCCCGTGCTGCAATACCTGGCGGCGGCGGGCGTCGGCACCATCGGCGTGATCGACGACGACACGGTCGAGGTGACGAACCTGCAGCGGCAGGTGATCCATGCGGATGCCCGGCTGGGCATGCCCAAGGTCTTCTCGGCGGAAGCCGCGATGGTCGCGCAGAACCCCTACGTCACCGTCCGCCCCTACAACCGCCGCCTGACGCCCGACATCGCCGCCGACCTGTTCGCCGACTACGACCTGATCCTGGACGGATCGGACAACTTCGACACCCGTTACTTGGCGAACGAGGTCGCCGCGCGCCTGGGCAAGCCCCTGATCGCCGCCGCGATCACGCAATGGGAGGGGCAGTTGGCCCTGTGGCACCCCGCAGGCGGCGGTCCCTGCTACGCCTGTGTCTTCCCCGAACGCCCCGCACCGGGCCTTGTCCCCACCTGCGCCGAGGCGGGCGTGGCCGGCCCCCTGCCGGGGGTCATGGGCACCCTGATGGCACTGGAAGCGGTCAAGCACATCTGCGCCGTGGGCGAGCCCTTCCGGGGCCGGATGCTGCTGTTCGACGGGTTGTGGGGCGAGACGCGCACGATCCGCACCGCCCCCCGCCCCGGCTGCCCGGTCTGCGGGGGCAGGGGCGCGAACGCTGGCCCGCACGCAGGAATGTGACCGGACGGAATGTGACCGGACGGGCCGTGCCCGCGCACTATCCTTTCGCCTGCGCAAGGGAGGGCGCATCCATGAAACTCACACTCATCGCTGCTGCACTCGCGGCCCTGCTGGCCGGGCCGGTCGCGGCCCAGACTGCCTCGCCTGCGGGGGCGGAACTGTACTTCATCGGGCTGCAGGACGGCGCGACCGTCACCAGCCCGGTGACCGTCGCCTTCGGCCTGCGCGGGATGGGCGTCGCGCCTGTGGACGTGCAGCGCGAGAATACCGGGCACCACCATCTGCTGCTCAACCGCGCGCCCTTCGATCCGGCGACGGACGCAGGCTTTTCCATCCCCGCCGACGACAACCACCGCCACTTCGGCGGCGGCCAGACCGAGGTGACACTGGACCTGCCCCCAGGCACCCATACCCTGCAACTGGTGCTGGGCGACCATGCGCATGTCCC
Source organism: Rhodobacteraceae bacterium UBA996 (assembly GCA_002291955.1). Taxonomy (GTDB): domain Bacteria; phylum Pseudomonadota; class Alphaproteobacteria; order Rhodobacterales; family Rhodobacteraceae; genus UBA996. Next base: position 7,172 of record DBBA01000364.1, read on the forward strand.
GCATGACCCGCCCGTGGTGTCGGACGTCATCACGATCACCGTGCAGTAGGTCCGCCGGTCTGGCGGCGGCGCGCGGGGCGGCCTAGGTTCGCGGCAGCATGGAGGCCCCGATGCCCGACACCCTGTCCCCGAACCCGCTGCTGGCACCCTCGGACCTGCCCTTCGGCCTGCCCGACTTTGCCGCGATCACCGACGACCACTTCGCCCCCGCCGTCGACGAAGCCCTGACCCGCGCGCGGGCAGCGATTGCGGCCATCGCCGACAATCCCGACGCGCCGACCTTCGCCAACACCATCGACGCGCTGGAACTGGCGGAAGACGACCTGTCGCGTGTTCTGGGCGTGTTCTGGAACCTCGCCGGGTCCGACTCCAACCCCGCGCGCGAGGCGTTGCAGCGCGACCTGTCGCCCCGCCTCGCGGCGTTCTCGTCCGAGGTGTCGATGAACCCCGCGCTGTTCGCCCGGATCGAGGCGCTGTGGGCGGCGCGCGATACGCTCGACCTGACGCCGGAACAGGCGCGCGTCCTGACGCTGACGCGGCGCGGCTTCGTGCGGCAGGGGGCGCTGCTGGAAGGGGCCGCGCGCGACCGGCTCAAGGCGGTGAAGGAGCGGCTGGCGGTGCTGGGCACCCAGTTCACCCAGAACCTGCTGGCGGATGAACGCGACTGGGCGATGGACCTGAACGAAGCCGATCTGGACGGTTTGCCCGGGTTCGTCGTGTCCGCCGCGCGGGCGGCTGGCGCGGAACGCAGCGCAGCGGGGCCGGTCGTGACCCTGTCGCGGTCGCTGATCGTGCCGTTCCTGCAATTCTCGCCCCGCCGCGACCTGCGGGAACGCGCCTTCCGCGCCTGGGCCACGCGGGGAGCGAACGGCGGGGCCACCGACAACCGGGCGATCGCCGCCGAGACGCTTGCCTTGCGCGAGGAACGCGCGCGCCTGCTCGGTTACGACAGCTTCGCGGCCTACAAACTGGAAACCGAGATGGCCAAGGCCCCCGGCGCCGTCCGCGACCTGCTGATGCGGGTCTGGGAACCGGCCAAGGGCAAGGCCATGGCCGATGCCGCCGCGCTGGAGGCGATGCTGCACGCGGATGGCCATGCGGGGCCGCTCGAACCCTGGGACTGGTGGTATTATTCCGAGAAGCGCCGCCGCGCGCTGCATGACCTGGATGAGGCCACGCTGAAGCCCTACCTCTCGCTCGACCGGATGATCGCGGCGGCGTTTGCCTGTTCGGAGCGGCTGTTCGGACTGGCGTTCCGGCCGCTGGATGTCGCGCCCTATCACCCCGACGCCCGGGCGTGGGAGGTGACGAAGGACGGCCGCCACATGGCGGTCTTCGTCGGCGACTACTTCGCGCGGGGGTCGAAGCGGTCAGGCGCGTGGTGCTCCACCTTCCGCAGCCAGCGCCGTCTGGGGGGCGAGGTGCGGCCCGTGGTCGTCAACGTCTGCAACTTCGCCAAGCCCGCCGCGGGGCAGCCCGCGCTTCTGTCCTACGACGACGCGCGGACCCTGTTCCACGAGTTCGGGCACGCGCTGCACCAGATGCTGTCGGACGTGACCTACGAGAGCATTTCCGGCACCTCCGTCGCCCGCGACTTCGTGGAACTGCCCAGCCAGCTGTACGAGCACTGGCTGGAAGTGCCCGACGTGCTGGCCGAGTTCGCCACCCATGTGGAGACGGGTGAACCCATGCCCGCGGACATGCTGGAAAGGCTGCTGGGCGCGCGGACCTATGACATGGGGTTCCAGACGGTCGAGTACGTGGCCTCGGCCCTCGTGGACCTCGCCTTCCACGACGGCCCGGCGCCCGCCGACCCGATGCAGCGGCAGGCCGAGGTGCTGGAAGGGCTGGGCATGCCCCGGGCCATCGTCATGCGTCACGCCACGCCGCACTTCGCCCATGTCTTCGCCGGGGACGGCTATTCGTCGGGCTACTACAGCTACATGTGGTCCGAGGTGATGGACGCCGACGCCTTTGCTGCGTTCGAGGAGGCGGGCGGGGCCTTCGACCCCGAGACGGCGGCGAAGCTGGAGCGGTTCATCCTGTCCGCAGGTGGGTCGGACGAGGCCGACGAGCTCTACACCGCGTTCCGCGGCCGGATGCCGGGCCCCGAGGCGCTCTTGCGCGGGCGGGGGCTTCTGGATGCGGCGTGACGCCCCTCAGAGCGTCTCGCGCGTGTCAGCCAGCGGGTCAGGGACGCTTCGGTAATGCGCCTCCCATGCGGCGAACAGGGCGGTCCGGCGGGCGATCTGGGCCGCCGCGCCGGGTTCGTCTGCGCGCAGGTGGCGCACGGGCCGCCCGTTCAGCATGACCTCCTCGCGCCAGGCAAAGCCGTCGGGGCTGTCGTCGTCGGTCGCCGTGGCGGTCCGGAAGGTCTGGACGGGCTGAAACACCGGGCTTTCGGTGTCCGGCAGCGCCACCTTCAGCCGCACCAGTTCCCGCACCGGCCAGGTGTTCGATAGCGCCAGACGACGCAGCCCGCGCAGCCGTCCGACCGGGCGCAGGTCGCCGCTGGCCAGCCGGATCGGCCCGATGGCCAGTTCCTGAAGCCGGGTCAGGTCCGAGAGGAAGTCAAGGCTTTCCACCGGCTGGTCGGCCCACATTCCGGCAGTGATGGCGAGCCCCCACAGCGATCGAAGCCGCCCCAGCGGCGGAAGGTCCCGCACCCGCTTCAGGTCGCCGATCGACAGGACCTCCAGCCAGTCCAGCGCGGCAACCGGACCCAGCGCCTCAAGCCGGGGCGCCCACCGCAATTCAAGCGTCCGCAGCCCGGCGGGAAGGGGCGGCAGCACCTCGGCCCGGGTGCCGAAGATGCGCAGGTCGGTCAGCCGGTCGAGCCCGGACAGCACCGGCAGGTGCACCGGCGGCACCTCGCGCAGGTGCAGCCGCGACAGGTGACGAAAGCGCGGCAAGAGGTCCAGCCGCACGGTCGCCTTGTCGACGGACAGTTCCTGCGTGCCCGGGTCGATGGCGCCCATATCGCCGACGCTGCGCGGCATCGGGGCGTTCAGCCTGTCGAACAGGATCGACATGGAGTGGCTCCATCTAGAGCGCAAATCGTGCCAGCGGGGCCGCACAGGGATGTGACGGACGGTCCCGCGCCCGCGTCAGGTCACCGCTTCCAGCCGTTCCTTGGACAGGTCGCCCGGCACGATGGTGATGGGCACGGGCAGGCTGCCCGATTGCCGGGTCAGCGCGGTGACGAGGGGACCCGGCCCCGACTTGTCGGTGCC
>DBBA01000140.1 GCA_002291955.1 Rhodobacteraceae bacterium UBA996
AAACATCACATGCTGCAAGTAGATCGCGAGATCGAGGAGCAACATCGAGACGAAAACTGCAAGCCACGGGGCGAGCGCGATGTTGTTGAAAAGCCCCCAGCCGCGCTCGGCTGCTATGGCAGCCAGCCCGACAGCGAGAAGTGGGAAAGCGAGCCGCAAGATCGCAGTGTCAAGCACCACAAGCGCGAGATTGTTTGTCCATCGGATCAAGCGCGGGATCTCGAGTCTCCGCCGGGGCGCTGCAATCTCCCACGTGGCCATTGCCGCAAGAACGCCCATAAAGGCGACCAATCGGATGGCCGGCTCGGCCGCGAGTATGGTCGTGGACATCATTCGTGTTCCCGCTGGCCAGTATGCTGGGTCTTGCCGTCAAGCAGGCAATTCCTGAGCAGGTTATCATCCTGCCTGCATTGTGCCAGCCGCTTCGGTTTCGGCAATGGGTCTCACGAACAGTTTCCTAAACCAACACCAGCACATAGGGAGTCGACAGCGCCAACCCTGCACTGACGTGGTCGACAAGGCCTTGCCTCACTTTCTTTCGACATCACTGAGAATGTTCATGCCATTCTCTCCGTGGAACAAGACCGCGCCACCCGCGCAAAGCCTACGTCGACCATCGGAAAAGTGGGGCACCAAGTTGAAGTGGCGGATCACCGCCTCGCCATTCCGCACCCAGCCAAGAGGAGCCCAAGCACGACCATTCAATCGGAGCTAAATGGCAGCCCGCCACATCCGAAACCGCCCCTGTCCCGTCACCTCGCGGATCAGGCCACGCGCTTCCATCCAACCTAAGTTACGCTGGATGGCCGCGCGGCTGGCGCCGGTCAGGACCTCGGCCATCGGTGCAGAGACAAGGGGCCACTCGATCAGCACCGTGCGCAAGGCTGGGGGCGTTTTGCCCGAAAGCGGGGTCATCTCCACCTCTGCCCGCGTAGCCCATGCCTCAATGTCGTCGAGGTGCCGCATCGCTGTCATGCAGGCCGTTTCCATTCCATCGAGCCAGCGCGACAAGCGTTCAACAGGCCGACCACCGGCCCGCAGCCCCCCTGCCCCGCTCATAGCCATAGGTGCAAATACCGTTCCTTTGCCGTCACTGGCCGCGATCCGCGCGGCCGTGACGGCCGCCTCTATCTGGTCGCCACGTTGCCCAAGGCCCGCCAAGCTCCACAGATGAAAGCCCATGCAGGCACGGGTGATCGGGTGCAGGTCGATGGCTAGGGCGATGAAATCGAGCCAACCACCCGCACGATCCGAAAAGGGTTCCGTCCCATCCGCCAAGTTCCCAGGATCGCGGCGGTCAAGGAATGCAGAGAGGTCCTGCTCCGGCCCTGGCCCGCCAGCCAGCCGTCGCACCGCCCATCCGACCCGGGCCAGCGACGCGGTATCGTCTGAAGCACCGGAAAGGCGCATGGATATCCATAGCGCCAACCTGTCCGGCGCGACCCGGCCGCCCGCGAACCAACTCAGATCTGCCGCCTCGATCAGGGCCAGCCTGTGCCGCCAGCCGTTCGGCCCGCGCTTCAGCCGTTCGTCCAGCCCACCAAGCCGGCCCGCGACGCGTGCAAGGCGCGCTGCGTTCACCGCCTCCGCCGCCCGCCAGTCGTTTAGAACAGCGGCCTCGTTGGGTTCCGGGCGTGGCCCGGGCGGTAGATCGTCGGGCTCCCCTTCGATCGGGCTGGGTAGGAACCAAAGATCGTCCTCAGTTCTCAGCTCGTCCGCTTCCGTATCGATACGGGGATCATCAAAATCGTCAGGTTTGGCAGATGCTTGAAGCTTCATATGTGCAAACTACGTCCGTTTTGCACGTTACCCAAGTATTTTCTCGGAATGCGACCGCACTCCTTATATAGTACGCGCGCGCGACAGCCCGCGAGATCTCTATGATCGTGCGCAGCCTGAGGAAACTAAGGGCAGTTCGCTTACCACGGCCATGGAGAGAGTCCTTGCATCCGTTTATAATCGGTCGTTTACTCGCAGCATGTGAAACTGCAAACGCAACCCGAGAACCCCCCGACGCCCAAGAGTGCAGGTCCACTTGCGTCGATAGTACTACCTAGTCATACTCGCGGCGAGGAGGATCCACATGACAATCAAGAGTTCGATCTCGCTACGGGATGACCAGCACGCCTTCGCCCGGGCGCTGGTCGAGACGGGGCGCTTCCCGTCAGTCAGCGCAGTGGTGCAGCACGGCATCGACCTTCTGCGCCAGCAGGCCGCCGATGCCGACGCCGACCGCGCTGCTTTGCGCAGGCTGCTGATCGAGCGTGCAGCCGGTCCCTTTGTGACCGCAGACGTCGTTCGGGCCGGACTGGCGGACCGGCGTGCGGCACGTAGGGAATGATCGACCCGGCCTGGTCGGTTGTCTTCGCCTCGGACGCCGTTGCCGATCTGGACCTGATCGACGAGCACTTGCTCCGTGCCTACTGCGCCTTCGGTGAAAGCCCCGCAGAGGCTGCGCACCACGCAGCAGCCCGGATCGACAGCATCATCTTGACCGCGGAGCGCCTGGCAACCGCCCCGTTCCGCGGGGAGGTGCATGATGACCTCCTTCCCGGACTGCGTCACCTGGCACTCGATGGCGCGGTCTATTGGTTCGTTGTGGATGGCAATGCGCGCGAGGTCCGTGTGCTCGCCCTGTTCTTCGGCGGACAAGATCACCAGCGCCACATGATGGTCCGGCTTCTGCAACGGGGAGCGCCGTGATGGCACCTTCAAGCGGCAACGGACAGCCATGCTGATCGGTTACGCCCGCGTCTCGACCGAGGATCAGACCCCCCTGCCCCAGTCGCAGGCGCTGAGATCCGCGGGCTGTGTCGAGATCCACGAAGAACAGGCTTCAGGCGGGAGCCGGGTCAGACCTGTGCTGGCCCGGGTGCTGGAACGGGTTGGCAAGAGCGACACGCTGGTCGTGGTCCGCATCGACCGCCTCGCGCGGTCGCTTTCGCACCTGCTGGAGGTGATCGAGCAGCTGGAGGCTAAGGGCGCCTTCTTCCGCTCGCTCACCGACCCGATAGACACATCTTCCCCGCAGGGAAAATTCACCCTGCAGGTCCTCGGTGCCGCAGCCGAGT
>DBBA01000143.1 GCA_002291955.1 Rhodobacteraceae bacterium UBA996
GGGCGCCACCGTGCGGCCCGTCAGCATCATGTCGCCCATCCGCTGCGCCCCGATCAGGCGCGCGATGCGGACCGACCCGCCGCCGCCCACGAAGATCCCGCGCGACCCTTCGGGCAGGCCGAAGAACGCCGTCTCCTCGGCCACGCGGACATGGGCGCTGGCGGCCAGCTCGAACCCGCCGCCCACCACCGCGCCCTGCATCGCCACGACGAAGGGGATCCCGCCCCGCTCGATCCCGTCGAAGATGCGGTGCCAGCGGCGCGAGCCTGCCACCGCGTCGGCCAGCGGCTTTTCCACATGCTCGGCCAGGTCCAGCCCCGCGCAGAAATGCTTGCCCGCGCCCCACAGCACCGCCGCCCGCGCCTCTCCCTGCGCCTGTTCGACCGCGCGGTGCAGCGCCTCGACCACGCGGTCAGAGATGGCGTTGCGCTTGTCGGGGCGGTTCAGCCCGATCCGCGCCACGCCGTCCTCCAGCGCATAGGTCACGAGGGTTTCGCCGGTTCCGTCCATGGCGCACGTCCTGTCCCGATCCTGCCCCCGGATCGCATGGTTTTGTTTCCTTGTAAACAGTCTTGCCGGACAGGGGGCCCGGGGCATATGGTGCGCACGGGACGGGACAGGGGAGCCTTGGGCATGGCGCGCGACACCACGACACCCGACATCGTGACGGAAACCCGCCCCGACGGGACCATCCTCGTGCGCCAGACGGCACCCTTGCCCGCCTGGCCGCGCTGCCTGAACGACCGGCTGGCCCATTGGGCGGCGGTGGCGCCCGACCGGGTGTGGCTGGCGGAACGCGCAGGCGACGGCTGGGCGCGGCTGACCTATGCGCAGGGGCTCGCGGCGGTCGAACGCATCGGCGCGGGACTGCTCGCCGCCGGTCTGTCGGTGGACCGCCCGCTCCTGATCGTCTCGGGCAACTCCATCGCCCATGCGCTCATGGCGCTTGGCGCGCAGCACGTCGGCATCCCGTCGGCCGCCATCGCTCCCGCCTACGCGCTCGCAGGCCCCGACAGCACGAAACTCGCCCAGGTGCGCGACCAGCTCACGCCCGGCATGGTGTTTGCCGAGGATGCGACCCCCTTCCTGCCCGCCATCGCCGCGGCCCTCGCCCCCGACGTGATCCTGTGCAGCCGCACGGGCGCCCTGCCCGACCGGCCCTGCCTGCCCTTCGACGGGCTCGCAGCCACGCCCCCCGACGCCGCCATGCGCGCGGCCCATGCCGCGGTCGGCCCCGGCACGGTCGCGAAGTTCCTGTTCACCTCGGGGACCACGGGCAGCCCCAAGGCGGTGATCCAGACCCAAAGCATGCTCTGCTCCAATCAGGCGATGGTGCTGGCCGCCTACGACTTCATGGCCCATGAGCCGCCGGTCATCCTCGACTGGGCGCCCTGGAACCACACCGCGTCGGGCAACAAGGTCTTCAACATGGCGCTCCATAACGGGGGCACCTACCACATCGACGACGGCCGCCCGACCGCAGCCCACATCGACCGCACCATCGCCAACCTGCACGACGTGGCACCAACCTGGTACTTCAACGTGCCCGTCGGCTATCAGGCGCTGGCCGACCGGATGGAACAGGACGACGCCCTGCAGGCGCAGTTCTTCTCCCGCCTCCGGATGCTGATGTATGCCGGCGCAGGGATGAGCCAGCCGGTCTGGGACCGCATGGCGGCGCTCGCCGCCCGGCAAGGCAAGCCCGACCTGCCCATCGTCTCGGGGCTGGGGGCCACCGAAACCGGCCCCTTCGCGCTCTACTACACCGACCGCAAGGACCGCCCCGGCAACGTGGGCATCCCCGCGGCCGGGGTCACGCTGAAACTCGTCCCCCAGGGCGACAAGCTGGAAGCCCGGCTGAAAAGCCCCTCCGTGACGCCCGGCTACTGGCGCAACCCGGCCCTGACCGCCGCAGCCTTCGATGACGAAGGCTACTACTGCCTCGGCGACGCCCTGCGCTTCGCCGTCCCGGGCGATGCCGCCGCCGGGTTCCTGTTCGACGGGCGCCTGGCCGAGAACTTCAAGCTCGCCACCGGCACCTGGGTCGCGGTCGGCGCCCTGCGCGCCGACCTCGTCAACGCGCTGGACGGCCTTGCCTCCGACGCCGTCATCGCGGGCGAGGAGCAGGACGACCTGCGCGCCCTCCTCGTCCCCAACCTGACCCGGCTGCGCGAGGTGGCGGGGGCGCCCGACGCCGACCCCGAAACCCTCGCCGCCCACCCCGCCGTGCAGGCGGCCCTCGCCGACCGCCTGTCGGCCCATGCCCGCGCCGCCACCGGCAGCGCCACGCGCGTGGTCGCCGCGATGCTCCTGACCAGGCCCCTCAGCTTCGATCTGGGCGAGGTCACCGACAAGGGATCGGTCAACCAGCGCGCCGTCCTGCGCCACCGGGGCGACCTGGTGGCGGAACTTTACGCGGGCGGGCCGGGCGTGGTGGTGGCGGACTGGAAAGGCGCACGCTGATGGACGTGGCAGGCGCCCATGTGGCGGTGACCGGGGCCGGGTCCGGCCTCGGCGAAGCCACCGCCCGCGCGCTGGCGACACGGGGCGCCCGCGTGACGGTGATCGACCGCAACGCCGACGCCGCGGCACGGGTGGCCCACGACATCGGCGGCCACCCCCTGCCGCTTGACGTGACGGATGATGGCGCAGGGGCGGCGCTGGACGAGGCCATCGCGGTGCAGGGCCCTCTGCGAGGGCTAGTCAACTGCGCGGGCATCGGCGGGGCCGCGCGGATCGTGGGCAAGAACGGCCCGATGTCGCTCGCCGATTTCGAACGCACCATCCGCGTCAACCTGGTCGGCACCTTCAACATGATGCGCCTCGCCGCCGCCCGCATGCAGGACAACGCCCCCGACGCAGGCGGCGAGCGCGGCGTCATCGTCAACACCGCCAGCCTTGCCGCCTTCGACGGGCAGACGGGCCAGGTCGCCTATGCCGCGTCCAAGGGCGGGATCGTGTCCATGGCCCTGCCCGCCGCGCGCGACCTCGCCCGCAGCGCCATCCGGGTGAACACGCTGGCGCCGGGCATCTTCCTCACGCCCTTGCTGGCCGAACTCCCCGACGACGTGCGCGCAGGGCTCGCCAGCGCCATCCCGCACCCGGCCCGCCTCGGCGACCCGGCCGAATTCGCCGACGCGGTCCTGTTCTGCCTGACGAACCGGTATCTCAACGCCGAGGTCATCCGCCTCGACGGCGCCCTCCGCCTGCCGCCCCGCTGACGGGCGCCGAAAGACTTCGCAACCCGATCAAGGCACTTCGATGCGCCCGAAGTATCCCGGGG
>DBBA01000406.1 GCA_002291955.1 Rhodobacteraceae bacterium UBA996
GGTGGCGCGGTCGGCGTGGGATGCGGCGGCAAATGCCGCGGACGGGGCGTGCATCGGGTCGCTCATGGGGTTCTCCTCCCGGATCTCGGGTTCGTTGTCCGGCCCGCGCTTCCGGCGGGTCCGGTGGGGGGGGTGGCGGCAGCGGTGCCCGCCAGGGTTGCGCGTGTCCTTGCAAGATTGTTGCGTCTGCGACGGCGGATCGCTTGTCAAGGTTTCGTGCGGGTCCGTTTGCGCTCACACCGGCAATCGGCATGCCGCTGCATGCCGCCACGCGGCGAAGTGCCGCGCAAGGGTCGCCGAACCGCAGACTTCTTGCGAACGCAGCAACGCTTTCCTAACGGCCTTCGGCGAAGGTCAGGGGAACCAGAAGGCCCCCGCCCGTCATCATGACCGACCGCCCCGCCCATCCGGCGCTGCGCCGCAAGCTTGTTGCCCGACGGCCCGGGGCCGACATCGGCCGGATGACGCCGCTCAAGGGGTTCCGGCTGGCCTTTGCCCGGGCCGCCCCCGACAGCGTCGACATGGACGTCGGCGTGCGCCAGGTGTCCGAAACCCGGCTGGGCCGCGACCTCTTGCGCGACCGCCTGCCCGACAACGCGCTGATCACCCTGATCGAGGGGCATGGCCGCCGCTTCGGGCTGGTCGTGTTCGATGCCGACAGCGTCGGCGCCGCGGTGGAAGCGCAGACGATGGGCCAGGTCAACGCCACGCCGCCGCCGCCCCGCGCGCCGACCCGCACCGATGCGGTCCTGCTGGCCGACCTGGTGGACCGCGTGCACGAGATCCTCGAGGTCGAGACGGCCGAGGTCGAGTTGGGCCGCACCGCGAACGGGTTCCGCTATGCCACCGTGCTGGACGGACCGCGCGCGGTTGGCCTGACGCTGGAAGACGTCACCTATCGCCTGTTCGACCTGCGCGTGGACCTGGGCGGGTCGGTCGCCCGGCCGGGGCGCGTCCTGTTCGCGTATCCCGCGCTCGACCCGGTGGTGACACTGCACACCCCCGACGCCTGGGCCAGCGCGCTGGAGCGCGCCGTCGAACCGGCCGAGGCCGAGATCAGCGCCCACCTGGCCCGGGTCACGCTGCCCTTCGACCGGCTCGCGTCGCTGGGCCCCGGCGACCTGTTCCCGATCCCACGCGAATCGCTCGTGCGGGTGACGCTGGTCGCGGCCAACGGCGTGACGCTGGGCCGTGGGCGGCTGGGCCAGGCCGGCGGGCGCAAGGCGGTGCGCCTGACCTCGCCCGACGATGCCTTTGCCCCGGCCCATGACCTGCACCTCGGGCAGGACAGCGGGGCCGACGTGCTGGACATGGTTCCGGGCGCCATGGCCTGGGACGATCCGGGGACCGATGGGGCGCCGGACCTCGGGGGCGGCTTCGCCATGCCGGGCGCGGGCGATGCCGGACTGGGCGATCTTGGCGGCGGCTTCGGCATCGCGGCCGCGGCCGGGGACGCCGGACCGGACGGCGGGTTCGCCATGGCCCTGCCGATGGACTTCGATCCCGAACCGACCCAGACCTGACACCGGCTGCTTGACCTGCATCAAGGTCGCGCGTCCCGGCCTGCCCCATCCTTCCCCCATCGACGTCCGATGGGAGGACCAGATGGCGCAGCAGCACACCGACTGGAGGGAGATCCTCACGGCGCGACTGGCGGAACTGGGCAGTCGCCTGCACGACCTCGACACCGAACTCGATTCGCGCCGCTCCGCCGACTGGGAGGACCTGGCGACCGAACGCGAGGATGACGAAGTGCTCGAACGCCTCGGCCAGTCGGGCGAGGCCGAGACGCGCCAGATCCGGGCCGCGCTGGCCCGACTTGACGATGGCACCTTCGGCACGTGCCTGCGCTGCGGCGATCCCGTCGGCGTGGCGCGGCTGCTGGCGGTTCCCCACGCGACGCTCTGCGCGGCCTGTGCCGGGGGGCACCGCCCATGACACGCATCATCCGGGAACCGACATCCGACCCGCAGACCGCGAACGGTCGGCCGCAGGCGACGTCGGTGGGCGCCGCCCTTGTGGCGCGGGCCGTCCTGCGGGTGCGGGTGCGCAAGGTGATCGCCGAGACCGCCGTCGCCTGCGCGGTCGCCCTGGCCCTTGCGGCCAAGGCCGCGCGCCCCGGCAGCAGACCCGGCAGCGGACCCGGCCGATGACCGCGGACAGCACCCGGATCGCCGCCCTGACGGCCGAGATCGCCCGCCTCGAGGCGTCGGTGGCCAGCGACGGTCAGGCCGTGCAGGCCCTGCGCCATGACCTTGACGCCCTGCGCGCCGCCCTTCCCGCGACCGGCGACCGCGGGCCGGACCCGGCGCAGCCCCCGGACCGGCCGGCGGCGAGGCCCGGCAATCCCCCAGTCAGTCCCGCCCGGGACCCCGGCCCGGACCCGGACGACGACCTGTTCGACGACGTCCCCGTCTGACACCCGCGTCTGACACCCCGGCATTCCGGCACCACCCGCCGAAGTGCCGCGCCCCTATCCCGATGCGACAGTTGCCTTTTCGCCCCGCATCCCCCTAGAGATGGGCAAACAGGGACAGGGCATGGCTGATCTGATCGTCCGCGCGAACCGGGGCCCGGTGGCCGTCCTGACCCTGTCGGCCCCTCCGTCCAACGCGCTGACGCCCGCGGTGCGCGCCGCGCTGATCGCGGCACTCGATGCGGTCGCGGGCGACCCCGCGGTGGCCGCCGTCGTGCTGGCCGCCGCGCCGCCCGGCTATCCCGCCGGGGCCGACCTCGCCGAATTCGACCACCCCGCCGACCCGCCGCTGTCCGACCTCTGCGCGGCGGTGGAACGCTGCCCCCGGCCCGTGGTTGCCGCCCTGCAGGGCGCCGCACTGGGCAGCGGGTTCGATCTGGCGCTCGCCTGCCATTACCGCGTCGCGCATCCGGACGTCCGCATGGGCTTCCCCGAGATCGGGCTGGGCGTCGTGCCCCGGGGGGGCGGCACCCAGCGCCTGCCGCGGCTGGCGGGCGCGGGGGCTGCGCTCGACCTTCTCCTTGGCGGGGTGCCCGTCACAGCCGAAACCGCGCAGACCCTGCGCATCGTCGACGGGCTGGGGCCCGACGGACCGGGCTTCCTCGGCTACGCCGTGGCCTTTGCCGAACGGCTGGCCACGACCGGCGCCCGCGCCCGGCCCGTGTCGGACCGGCGCGACGGTCTGGCCGACGGCCGCGCCTACATGGCCGAGGTGGTCGCCCGCCGCCGGGCGGTCCGCGGCGAACCCGTGCTTGCCGCGACCCGGATCGTGGACTGCGTCGAGGCGGCGCTCCTGATGCCGTTCGACCAGGGTCTCGAGGCCGAACAGGCCGCGTTCGAGGATTGCGCCCAGTCCGCCGAAAGCCGCGCGCTGCGCCATGTGGTGCTGGCCGAACGCCGCGCGGCGCGGACCATGACCGCGGCCATCGGCCGGGGCGCCCTGCCCGACCGCGTTGCCGTCACCGGCGGGGGCGAGGACACGGCCCAGCTTGCGGTGACCTGTCTCGAGGCCGGGCTCGAGGTCACCATCGTCGAGGACGACCTGCCGGGGCTCGAGGCGCGGGTGGCCCAGGTGGACCGCCTGTGCGAGGGCGCCATCGCCCGCGGCCAGCTGACCGAGGCCGAGCGCGACACCTGGCTCGACCGCCTGTCGGGGGCCGTCGATCCCGCGACGCTGGCCGACGACCCGCTGGTGCTGGCCGTGCTTCCCGCATCGCTGGACGATGCCGGGGCGGGCGCCGCCGTGGCGCGGGTCGCGGCCGCCGCGGCGCCCGAGGCGACCGTCGGCATCGTGTCGCGCTGGCACGACCTGTCACCCCTGAACGAGCTGCCGCAGGCGTCCCGGGTTGCGCTGTTCCTGCCCGCGGTCCCCGGCCTGCGCCTGGTCGAGATCGGGGCCACCCCGCGCACCGGCGCTGCCGCCGTGGGCGTGCTGGCGGGTCTTGCGCGGCGGCTGGGCCTGACCGCCATCGGCTGCGCGGCGCGCCCGGGGCTGGTCCTGGGCCGGATGCGGGCCGCGCTGCACGCCGTGACCGACCGCCTGCTCGAAGACGGCGCAACTCCCGCCACCATCGACGCGGCGCTCACGGCGCACGGTCTGGGCGCCGGCCCCTACCGCCTGCGCGACGCCGAGGGGATCGACCCCGCCACCGCCCGCCTGCGCCGCCGCGCGGCGGACGCACGGGGCCTGCCCGCATCCGCGCTGGAAAGCTACCTCGTGGAACTGGGCTGGCTTGGCCGGGTCGCGGGCCGCGGCTGGTACCGCTACGCCAATGGCCCGGGCGAGACCGCCGACGACCCCGACCTTCTGTCCGTGCTGGCCGACGAGCGGCGCGAGCTGGGCCTGACCGCGCGCAAGGTCGGCGCGGACGAGATCGTGGCCCGCTGCATGGACGCGCTGGCGAACGAAGGCGCCCGGATGGTGCGGCTGCGCGAGGTGCGCGCTCCCTCGGACATCGACCTGGCGCTGCTGCACGGCGCCCTGTTCCCGCGCTGGCGCGGCGGTCCGATGTTCGCCGCCGACGCGGGCGGCATCCCGGCGCTCGAACGCAGGCTCACCCGCTGGGGGGCGGGGCGCGACGCGGCGTTCTGGGCGCCCGATCCGCTGATCACGGACCTGCGCAAGAACGGGCGCGATTTCGCCGCGCTGAACGGCGACTGACGGTCACCCCGGGCGCCTGCGGGGCGCGGCCAGAAGGCGCGGTCAGGCCAGGATCACGCCCACGATCACCAGCACCAGCCCCGCCATCGACAGGAAGAACGCGCCCAGGTTCCACGGCAGCACCCGGCGCACGGCCTCGCGCAGGGCGGCGTCATCCGCCCCGGCCCGGCGGCGCGCGCGCGTCACGTGCACCACGCAGGCGACGATCCCGAGAAGCCCCGCCAGCGACACGGCCGTGCCCACCCACACCAGCGCTTCCATCCGCGGTTCCCTCATCTGCCCGTGACGCTGCCGCGGGCTTTGACCCGACACGGGCGCGACGTCAAGAAACCCCCGGGCGGCGTCCGTCTGACTGGCAATCCCGCCGCGCCGCCCCATGTCGCGGGGTCCAGGCCGCACCACAGGTTGCCCATGCCCGATGACGCCCTTCCCCGCGCCACGCCTGTCCCCGACGGGCGCCTTGGCCGCGCGCTTGCCCTCGGCAGCCTGACGACGGGCGTCCTGGGCAGCGCCGTCGCCTCGGGGCTGCGGCAGGTCGCGGGCGGCGCGCGCCCCCGGCTGGCCGACATGGTCCTGACCCCGGACGTGGCGCAGCGGCTGGCGCGCGACCTGGGCCGGATGCGCGGCGCGGCGATGAAGCTCGGCCAGCTTCTGTCGATGGACACGGGCGCCGTCCTGCCACCCCAGATGACGCAGGTCCTGTCCGCGCTCCGCGCCGATGCGCCGCCGATGCCGCCGAAGCAGTTGCGCGCCGTGCTCGATGCCGCCTGGGGCCCCGGCTGGTACGGCCGCTTCGCCCGCTTCGACGTGCGCCCCTTTGCCGCCGCGTCCATCGGGCAGGTCCACCGCGCCACCCTGCCCGATGGCCGCGATCTGGCAATCAAGGTGCAGTATCCGGGCGTGCGCGCCAGCATCGACAGCGACCTCGACAATCTGGCGGCGCTGATGCGCGTGCCGGGCCTGCTGCCCCGGGGCGTGGACCTGTCGCCCCTTCTGGCCGAGGCGCGCGTGCAACTGCAGACCGAGGCCGACTACCGGGCCGAGGCCGCCAGCCTGCAGGCCTTCCACGCCCATCTGGCGGGCGATCCCGGGTTCCGCCTGCCCGCGCTGATCGACGACCTGACCACCGATCAGGTGCTGGCGATGGAATTCGTGTCCGGCGACCGGATCGAGGACGCCGTCCACCTGCCCCAGGCCCTGCGCGATGCGGTGGCCGCGCGGCTGACCGACCTCGTCCTGCGCGAGTTGTTCGTGTTCGGGCGGATGCAGACCGACCCCAACCCCGCGAACTTCCGGGTGGACCCGGCCACGGGCCAGGTCGTGCTGCTGGACTTCGGCGCGGTTATGCAGATCCCGCCCGACATGGTCGCGGGGTTTCGGCGGCTGATGGCGGCGGCACTCGGCGACGATCCGGCCGAGACGCGCGCGGCGATGGCTGCGGTCGGCTACTTCGACCGCGCGACCGACGACCACCACCAGACCCTGATCCAGACGATGTTCGACACCGCGATGGCACCCGTCCGGTCCGACGCGCCGTTCGACTTCGCGGGCTCGGGCCTGATCGAGCGCCTGCGCGACATGGGCGCGGCGCTGGGGACCGAACGCGACCTGACCCACGTCCCCCCGCCCGCGACCCTGTTCATCCACCGCAAGATCGGCGGGGTGTTCCTGATCGCCGCGCAGCTGCGCGCCCGAGTGGCGCTGCGCCCGATCGTGGACTTCTACGCCACCCCCTGAAAAACCAAAGGCCCCGAGATCCGCAGGGCCCTTTGGCAGGATTTGGTGGAGCCGAGGAGGATCGAACTCCTGACCTCGTCATTGCGAACGACGCGCTCTCCCAACTGAGCTACGACCCCACACTGCGCGCTGATTTGGCGGATGGGGCACGCGCTGTCAAGGCGGCTGCTCGTGCGCGGCGCGCGACCCGTGGCGTCAGGACGTCCCAGGATCGGGCGGCAGGCGCCGCGCCGCCATCGCCGTGCCCACCTCCAGAAGCGGCCCCCACAGCCACGCCAGCGGCCCCATCGCCGCCACCCCGTCCAACCCCAGCACCGCGCCCAGCGCCACCGCCGCCATGCCGACAAAGCCCGCACCCATCAACAGCGTCATCGCCACGAACAGCCCCGTGCGCTTCCGCCAGCCGAGCCGGCTTTGCGTCAGCCCGCCGCCGTCGAAGGACAGGCCAAGGGGCGCCAGCACCGCCGTCGCGGCCATGCCCGCCGCCAGGATCAGGGTGGTGATGTCCATCCGTCGCCCCTCCGTCGTCCGGCGCAAGATTACCAGACCGCAGGGCCACCGATCAACCGGGGGTTGGCCGTTCCCCGGATGGCCGCGGTCCCCGGCTTGCCCTGCCGCGCCGGACTGGCGACACTGCGCCCGTCCCTGCCCTCCCGCCAAAGGGTCCGCCATGCCGCATCTGCCTGCCCTTGCCGTTCCGCTGTGGCTCGTGCTGGCCACCGCTGCCGTCGCGCAAGGCAGCGCGCCGTCCTGGCAGACGCTGGCCGCGCCGCTGGACCGCGCCCGGATCGACCGCGCCTGGGCGACCTTCGACGCCCTTCTGCCCCGCGTCCGCGCGGCGCTGGATGCGGCGCTGGCCAGCGAACCCCGGCCGTTCGAGGCCGCCGAGCTTGTCGGCGACTGGCGCTGCCGCACGATCAAGCTGGGCGGGATCGGCGGGGGCATCACCGCCTATGGCTGGTTCGCCTGCCGCGTCACCGCCGACGGCCCCGCCCTGCGGTTGGACAAGCTGACCGGATCGCAGCGCCTGACCGGCACGATCCACCCGGACGCCCCCGACCGCATGATCCTGCTCGGCGCGCTGCACTACCACTACGAGGGCCCGCAGCCCTACGCGGGTCCCGGTACCCCCGACCCCGACCTGCGCAACATGGGCGGCATTGTCACGATGCGGGGGCCAGATGCCGTGATCCTGTTCCCCGAACCGCATTACGAAAGCGAGGCGGACCTCTTGCACATGGTCCGCCCCTGACGTCGCCCCTGACGCGGCCTACTCGGCCGCCTGCGCGTACACCTCGACCGGCGGGCAGGTGCAGACCAGATTCCGGTCCCCGAACACATTGTCCACCCGGTTGACCGGCGGCCAGTACTTGTCCACCCGGAACGCGCCCTTGGGGAAGCAGCCCTGCTCGCGGGTATAGGGGCGGTCCCAGTCGCCCACCAGATCCTCGACCGTGTGGGGCGCGCGCTTGAGCGGGTTGTTCTCGGGGTCCATCCGGCCCTCCTCGATCGCGCGGATCTCCTCGCGGATCGCCAGCATCGCGTCGCAGAAGCGGTCAAGCTCGGCCTTGGTCTCCGACTCGGTCGGCTCCACCATCAGCGTGCCCGCCACTGGCCAGCTCATGGTGGGCGCGTGGAACCCGGCATCGACCAGCCGCTTGGCGATGTCGTCCACCGTCACCCCGGCCGACTGGAACGGCCGGACGTCCAGGATGCACTCGTGCGCCACCCGGCCGTCGCGGCCCCGGTACAGCACGTCATAGGCGCCCGACAGCCGCGCCGCGATGTAGTTGGCATTCAGGATCGCGACCTTCGTCGCCTGCGTCAGCCCCTCGCCCCCCATCAAGAGGCAATAGGCCCAGCTGATCGGCAATATCCCCGCCGACCCCGAGGGCGCGGCACTCACCGCCCCGTCGCGGCCATCCGTTTCCGGGTGGCCCGGCAGGTGCGGCGCCAGATGCGCCTTGACCCCGATCGGCCCCATCCCCGGCCCGCCCCCGCCGTGGGGGATGCAGAACGTCTTGTGCAGGTTCAGGTGGCTGACATCGGCGCCGAGTTCCCCGGGCTTGGCCAGCCCCACCAGCGCGTTCAGGTTCGCACCATCCAGATACACCTGCCCGCCGTGCGCATGGGTGATCTCGCAGATCTCGCGCACCGTCTCCTCGAACACGCCATGGGTGGACGGGTAGGTGATCATGCAGGCGGCCAGCCGGTCGCCCGCCGCTTCCGCCTTGGCGCGGAAATCGGCCACGTCCACGTCACCATTCGCGGCGGTCTTCACCACCACCACCTTCATCCCGGCCATCTGCGCGCTGGCCGGGTTCGTCCCATGCGCCGAAGTCGGGATCAGGCAGATGTCGCGGTGCGCATCCCCCCGCGCCGCATGGTAGGCGCGGATCGTCATCAGCCCCGCGTATTCGCCCTGCGCGCCCGAGTTCGGCTGCATCGACATGGCGTCATAGCCCGTGATCACGCACAGCTTCGCCGACAGGTCCGCGATCAGGTGCGCATAGCCCTGCGCCTGGTCCGCGGGCGCAAAGGGATGCAGGTTCGAGAACTCGGGCCAGGTGATCGCCGCCATCTCGGCCGCCGCGTTCAGCTTCATCGTGCAGGACCCGAGCGGGATCATCGCCCGGTCGAGCGCGAGATCCCGGTCCGACAGGCGGCGCATGTAGCGCATCATCTCGGTCTCGGCCCGGTTCATGTGGAACACCGGATGCGTCAGGTAATCCGTTGTCCGCACGAGTGATTCCGGCACGCGGTGGTAATCCGCCGGGAAGTCGTCCGCGCTGTACGACAGGCCGAAGGCCCGCCACACGCCCTCCAGCGTCTCGGGCCGCACCGTCTCGTCCACGGTGATGCCGACCTTCGTCGTCCCCACCTTGCGCAGGTTGATCCGCTCCGCCCGCGCGGCGGCCAGGATCACGCCCTGCAAGGGGCCCACGTCCACCGTGATCGTGTCGAAGAAATGCTCCGGCTCCACCCGGAACCCGCCTGCCTCCAGCCCCCGCGCCAGCCGGTCGGTCTTGCGATGGATGCGCTGCGCGATGGCCTTCAGGCCGAGCGGCCCGTGGAACACCGCATAGAACGACGCCATGACGGCCAGCAGCGCCTGCGCGGTGCAGACGTTCGACGTCGCCTTCTCGCGCCGGATATGCTGCTCGCGGGTCTGCAAGGACAGCCGGTACGCCTTGTTCCCCCGCGCGTCGATGCTGACGCCCACGATCCGCCCCGGCATCGCGCGCTTGTAGTCGTCCCGGCACGCCATATAGGCCGCCGAGGGCCCGCCATAGCCCATGGGCACCCCGAACCGCTGGGTGGACCCGACCGCGATATCGGCCCCCATCGCGCCCGGCTCCTTCAGCAGCGTCAGCATCAGCGGGTCCGCGATCACGATCCCCACCGCGCCTGCCGCATGCAGCGCCGCCATCTGCGGCGTGAAGTCCCGCAAGTGCCCGTGCGTGCCCGGATACTGGAACACCGCCCCGAACACCGCCGCAGGGTCCAGCGCGTCCACCGGCCCGACGATCACCTCGATCCCGAGCGGCTCCGCCCGCGTCCGCATCACCGCGATGTTCTGCGGATGGCAGCCTTCGTCCACGAAGAACCCGCGCGCCTTGGACCGCGCCACCCGCTCGGCCATGGCCATGGCTTCCGCCGCCGCGGTGGCCTCGTCCAGCAAGGACGCATTGGCCACGTCGAGCCCCGTCAGGTCGCAGACCATGGTCTGGTAGTTCAACAGCGCCTCCAGCCGCCCCTGGCTGATCTCCGGCTGATAGGGCGTATAGGCCGTGTACCAGGCCGGGTTCTCCAGGATGTTGCGCTGGATCGCGGGGGGCGTGACCGTGCCGTGATACCCCTGCCCGATCATCGTGGTGAAGACCTGGTTCTGCTTGGCCACCTGCCGCAGGTGATACAGCAACTCACGCTCCGACTTCGGCTTCTCGAACGCGAGCGGTTCCTTCTGCCGGATCGACGCCGGCACTGTCCGGTCGATCAGGTCCTCCAGATCGCGCACGCCAAGGACCGCGAACATCTCGGCCATCTCGGCGGGCGAGGGCCCGATGTGGCGCCGGTTGGCAAAGTCGTAGGGCAGATAGTCGGTCGGCGCGAAGGCCATGCTCAAACTCCCGGGGCCCCTGCCCCTTCATCCGGTTTCAGATATCCTCGGGGGGTGAGGGCCGCCCGGAACGATGTCCAGTGGACATCGTTCAGGCCCGAACGCCCGAGGACCATGTCCGAGGGCCGGGGGGCAGCGCCCCCGCCCTTCGCCCCCCAGCCGGGCTCAGCCCGCCACGAAGTCCGCGTATTCGTCCTCGCTCATGTATTCATCCAGCGCGCCCATGTCCTCGACCCGCATCTTGAAGAACCACGCGGCCCCCGTGGGATCGGTGTTCACCATCGCGGGCTTGTCGGTGAGCTTGCCGTTCACCTCGACAATCTCGCCATCCAGCGGCGCGAGGATGTCGCTGGCCGCCTTGACGCTCTCGATCACGCAGACCTCGTCGCCCTTCGTCACCATCGTCTCGGGCTCGGGCAGTTCCACGAATACCACGTCGCCCAGTTGCTCGGCGGCATGTTCGGTGATGCCGACGACGACCAGGTCGCCCTCGACGCGCAGCCATTCATGGTCTTCGGTGAACTTCATCGCGGGGTCCTCGTCTCAGCGCCGATAGGCATGGGGGTGGAAGGGAAGGGGGGACACGGTGACCGGCAGCCGCTTGCCGCGCACCTCGCCCCACAGGGGCGTGCCGGGGGCGGCGTGGGCAGAGGCGACGTAGCCCATGGCGATGGGCGCATCGACCGACGGGCCGAAGCCGCCCGAGGTCACATGGCCCACGGCCTCGCCACCGGCCTCGGCCGCGAACAGCGCGGTTCCGCCCCGCATGGGCGCGCGGCCGTCCGGGCGCAGGCCCACGCGGGTGCGGGGGGCACCATGGGTGATCTGTTCCAGCACCCGGTCCGCGCCCGGAAACCCGCCCGCCCGCGCGCCACCCGGGCGGCGGACCTTCTGGATTGCCCAGATCAGGTCCGCCTCGACGGGCGAGGTGTCGGGCCCGATGTCCGACCCGTGCAGGCACAGCCCGGCCTCCAGCCGCAGACTGTCCCTTGCGCCAAGACCGATGGGCGCCACGCCCGGCTGATCCAGCAGCGCGCGGGCGAACCCTTCCGCTTCCGCCGCCGGCAGGCTGATCTCGAACCCGTCCTCGCCGGTATAGCCCGACCGTGACACCCGGATCTCGCCGCCCGGCACGGCCACGGTCCGCGCATCCATGAAGCGCATCCCCGCGACACCGGGCGCCAGCGCCGCCAGCGCGGCCTCGGCCCCCGGTCCCTGCAGCGCGATCAGCGCATGGGCCGTCAGCACCTCCACCGTGCAATCGGGCAGCCCCGCGCGCAGATGCGCCACGTCGGCCAAGGCGTTCGCCGCGTTCACCACCAGGAACAGGTGATCGCCGAAGTTCGCCACCATCAGGTCGTCGAGGATGCCCCCGGCGTCCGACGTGAACAGCCCGTAGCGCTGCCGCCCCTCGGCCAGCGTGGCGAAATCCTGCGGGCACAGCCGCTCCAGCGCCGCCGCCGCGCCCGCGGCCCCGCCCGGATGGCGCAGGATCACCTGCCCCATGTGGCTGACATCGAATAGCCCCGCGGCCGTGCGCGTGTGCAGGTGTTCCCGCAGCACGCCCATCGGGTACTGCACCGGCATCTCCCACCCGGCAAAGGGCACCATCCGCGCGCCAAGCGCCTGATGCAGCGCGAACAGCGGCGTGCGCCGCAGGTCCGCGTGCGAGGTATGTCCATCGGCCATGTCGCCCCCTTGTCCCGCGGGGTCACCCCCACGGATTGCATCGCGCGCGCGCCGCTGGCGCCGCCTTCCGATGCCCCCTCTGTCCTTTCGCCTGAGATCGTTATCCCGTCGGCGCCCCGCCACGGATGGCAAGGTCTCTCCAGAGTGTCGTCACCGGCGCGGTCCTGGGGCCTGAGAGTTTCGCGGGGCGCTTGCTCCTTCGGCACCGGCATGTGCCGGATTCTCCCGGCGCCAGTGGCGATACGCTAGGCGAAAGCCGGGGACCGGGCAAGGGGGGGCTCTGCCCCCCGCGGCGCGAGCGCCGCTCACCCCGGGATATTTCGGGCACCTCGAAGCCTGTGCCGGTCAGCGGCCCTGTTGCAAGAGATCGTGGGTGGGCTCGGGGTCGGTATCGCGGGTGCCAACGGGCCGGGCGGCGCGCATCCCGGCCCTGCGGATGGTGCGAGACCCGAGCCAGACGGCAAGCAGTCCGAACAGGATGCCCCCCGCCGCCTGCCCGACCAGCACCCCGGTCGCCCCGAGCCACGCCCCGCCCAGCGTCACCAGCGGGATTGTGCCGAGCGTATGCCGCCCCCAGTTCACCAGTGTGGATTGCAGCGGCCGCCCGAGGTTGTTCATCGCGGCGTTGGCGACAAAGATCGCGCCGTTGAACCCGAAGGCGAGCGCCAGCGGCCCGCAGAACAGGAAAAGGATGTCGCGCGTCGCCCCGTCCGCGCCAAAGAGCGCGGCCAGCGGCCCGCGCAGCACGAACAGGACCGCCGCGATCACCACCGTGACGCCCGTGCAGAACACCAGCGCGTCGCGCCAGGTCTGCCGGACGCGGTCGAACCGCCCCGCGCCTGCATTCTGCCCGATGATCGGCCCGACCGCGCCCAACAGCGCGAACAGGATGCCGAAGGCGAGCGGCGTCATCCGGCTGACGATGGCGAGGCCCGCCACCGCCGCCTCGCCGTGCGCGGCCATGGCGCGCGTCACCACCGCCTGCCCCACGGGCGTCGCCAGTTGCGTCAGGATCGCAGGCCCCGCGATCAGCACCACCGGCGGCAGGTCGACCATCAGGTCGGCGCGGGTGACCGGCCCCAGCCCCCCGTGGTGGCGCAGGATCGGCAGAAGCGCCGTCGCCGCGATCACCATCCGCGCGATCACGGTCGCGATCGCCGCCCCCGTCAGGTCCAGCCCCAGCCCGAAGATCAGGATCGGGTCGAGCGCCGCATTGACCCCCGCCCCCCACAGCGTGGCCGCCATCGCCCGCCGCGCATTGCCCCAGGCCCGCAGGATCGCGCCCCCGATCATGCCGACCATCAGGAACGGCAGCGACGGCACGACGATGGACAGGTAATGCACGGCAAGATCATGGGTCCGCCCCGTCGCGCCCAGAAGCGTGACCAGCGGCCCGAGCTGCGTCCACACCGCGCCCGCGAACAGGGCCCCTGCCGCTAGCCCCCAGACCAGCGCATTTGTCGCGCGTGTCCGCGCCAGCCGCGTGTCGCCCTGCCCCACGGCGCGGGCCACCAGCGCCGCCGCGGCAATCGACATGCCGATCCCGAAGGACGTGGTGAAGAACAGGATCGCCGAGGCATAGCCCACGGCCGCCGCCAGTTCCGCCTGCCCCAGCATGGCGATGAACAGCATGTTGATGAAGTCGACGGCAAAGATGCCCATGATCCCGACCGACGACGTGACGCTCATCACCGCCACATGGCGCATGGGCGATCCGGTCAGGAACCGCGCCTGTGCCCCGCCCTGTTCCCCGCCCTGTCCGCGTGCCGGGGCGGCCACGGCCTCAGGCGCCCGTCGGCAGGCGCGGCCGGGTCTGCAGGATCGCCATGACATCCACCATCTCGGGACCACGGTCGCGGCCCGTGACCGCGCGGCGCAGCGGGCGGAACAGGGCGCCGCCCTTGCGGCCCGTGGCGGCCTTGACCGCGTCGGTCCAGGTGGCCCAGGTCGCCGGGCCGTAGGGCGGGTCGGGCAGGAGCGCCATCGCCGCGGCCACGAAGTCCGCATCCTCGGGGTCCACCAGCGCCTCGGCCCCCTCCAGCACGACCTTCGCCCAGTCGGCGATCTCGGCGCGGGTCGTGACGTTGCCGCGGACCGCGTGCCAGAAGGCTTCGGCCAGATGCGCCGGCACGCCCGCCGCCGCAACGTGGTCCGCAACTGCCGTCAGCGGCAGCTGCGACAGGTAGCGCGCGGTCAGGGGCCGCAGGTCGGCCTCGTCGAACTTCGTCGGCGCGGGGCCGAAATGCGTCACGTCGAACCCCGCAATCAGGTCGGCGTGGGTCATGGCCAGCTCGACCGGGTCGGACGACCCGAGCCGCGCCATCAGCGACAGCACCGCCATCGGCTCGATGCCGCCTGCGCGCAGGTCGCGCAGAGACAGCGTGCCCAGGCGCTTCGACAGCGCCTCGCCCTGGGGGCCGGTCAGCAGCGAATGGTGCGCGAACGCGGGCGGCCCGGCGCGGCCGAGTGCGGCCATGATCTGGATCTGCGTCGCGGTGTTCGTCACGTGGTCGGCGCCGCGCACGATATGGGTCACCCCCATCTCGACGTCATCGACCGAGGACGCGAAGGTGTACAGCACCTGCCCGTCCTGCCGGATCAGCACCGGGTCGGACACGGATGCCGCGTCGATGGAGATATCGCCGAGGATCAGGTCCGGCCACTCGATCCGTTCCCGGTCCAGCAGGAACCGCCAGTGCCCGCCGCGTTCGGCCCGCAGCCGGTCGCGGTCCCCCGCCGACAGGGCCAGCGCCGCGCGGTCATAGACCGGGGGCAGGCCCATGTTCAGCTGCTTCTTGCGCTTGAGGTCGAGTTCCGTGGGCGTCTCGAACGCCTCGTACAGCCGCCCCGCAGACCGCAGCGCATCGGCCGCGGCGGCATAGGCGCCCACGCGGGCCGACTGCCGCTCCTCGCGGTCCCAGGTCAGGCCCAGCCATTCCAGGTCCGCCCGGATGCCGTCGGCATACTCCTCGCGCGACCGCTCCGGGTCGGTGTCGTCCAGCCGCAGGATGAACGTGCCCCCGTTCTGCCGCGCGATCAGCCAATTGAACAGGGCCGCGCGCAGGTTGCCCACATGCAGCCAGCCGGTGGGGGACGGTGCGAAACGGGTGACGACGGGCGAGATGGTGGACATGGGACAGGGCTCCTCGGCCCCGGCTCATTTCCACAGGGCCTGCCCCTTGTCCAGCGCGCGGGGGGCACAGTCCCCGGGGCCGGATCGCATCGATGACCCCTTGCCGCAACGGAAACGGCCCGCCAAGGTGCGCCCCGTTCCCGCAGATGGAGTTGACCGATGAGCTGGCTTTCGCAGTCGCACATGGCCCGCCGCGGCGTGGCCGGGGGCAAGCCCGGCACCCGCCACACCCTGACCGAGGCGCAGCAGGGCGAATACCACTTCGTCTATGGTCCCTATTCGGCCCCTGTCCTGCGCATCCGCCCAGGCGATCTGGTCGAGGTCGAGACCCGCGATGCCTTCGGTGGCGCGGTCAAGACCGAGGACGACCTGCCGTCCAATGTGCTCAACATGCCCTTCGTGAACCCCCAGAACGGCCCGATTGCCGTGGAGGGCGCGGAGAAGGGCGACGTGCTGGCGGTCTATGTCCATTCCATCCTGCCCCGCGGCCCCCAGCCCGCGGGCACCACGGCGCTGATCCCCGATTTCGGCGGCCTCACCTCCACCGGCCTGACGCACCTGAACGCGCCGCTCGCGGAACGCGTGAAGAAGATGGTCGTGACGCCGGACGGCGTGCAGTTCTCGGACCGCATCACGCTCCCCTACGAGCCCTTCGTCGGCACCATGGGCGTGTCCCCGGAGATCGAGGCCGTATCCTCCCTGCAACCCGACTACTGGGGCGGCAACATGGACCTGCCCGATGTCGCCCCGGGGTCGGTCATGTACTTCCCCGTCTGCCGCCGCGACGCGCACTTCTTCATCGGCGACTGCCACGGACGGCAGGGCGATGGCGAACTTTGCGGTGTCGCCGTGGAAATCCCCGCGACCGTCGTCATCCAGATCGACCTGATCAAGGGCTGGTCGATCCCCGGCGTAAGGCTCGAACGGCAGGACTTCATCATGGCCGTGGGCAGCGCCCGCCCGATGGAGGACGCGGCCCGCATGGCCTACCGCGACCTCATCCGCTGGATGGTCACCGACTATGGCTTCGACGAGACCGAGGCGTATTTCCTGTGCACCCAGGCGGGCCGCATGCGCGTGGGCAACATGGTGGACCCCAAGTATTCGCTCGGGGCGTCCATGCTCAAATCATATCTCGGCTGAGGGGAGACACCGAATGGATCTGGGACTGAAGGGACTGCGCGTGCTGGTCACCGGCGGCAGCAAGGGCATCGGCCGCCACTGCGCCGAAACCTTCGCGGCCGAGGGCGCGAACGTCGCCATCTGCGCGCGCGACCAGAAGGGCGTGACCGACGCGACCCACGCGCTCAAGGCCCACGGCACCACCGTGATCGGCCGCGCGGTGGACGTGGCCAACAAGTCCGCGCTGGAGGCCTGGGTCAAGGACAGCGCGGCGGCCCTTGGCGGGATCGACATCGTGGTGGCGAACGTGTCGGCCCTGGCCGTGGCCGATGACGAGGCCGCCTGGCAGGCGGGCTTCGACACCGACATGATGCACTCCGTCCGCCTGGTGAACGCCGCCCTGCCCTGGCTGGAGAAATCGAAAGCCGCCTCGATCACCCTCATCTCGTCCGTCTCGGGGCGCGAGATCGACTTCACCGGCCCGGCCTACGGCGCGTTCAAGGCGGCGCTGATCCACTACGCGCAGGGCCTTGCCTTCAAGCTCGCGGGCAAGGGCATCCGGGCGAACACGGTCAGCCCCGGCAACACCTATTTCGACGGCGGCATCTGGCAGTGGATCGAAAACAACAACAAGGACCTGTTCACTGAGGCCATGCGCCTGAACCCCACGGGCCGTATGGCCAAGCCCGAGGAAATCGCCCGCGGCGTGGTGTTCCTGGCGTCCCCGGCGTCTGCCTTCACCACCGGCACGAACCTGGTCATAGACGGCGCCCTGACCCGCGGCGTGCAGTTCTGATCCGGCGCTGCCCTTTCTCCGGGCGCAAGGGTGCCACTCCCCCCGCGCCGCATGGCAGCAGTAGCCCTGCGGCGCGGACGTGCTAGGTTAGCGCCAACGGCGGGAACATACCCGGCAAAGGGACAGACATGGCAGACGGCACGGACCGCGGGGGCGCGCGCCCCCGCAAGACGCAGATCGTCGTCGTGGGCGGCGGGGCGGGGGGACTTGAACTCGTCCGCCGCCTGGGCGCCCGCTTCGGCCGCAAGGACCACGACATCATCCTGGTGGACCGCAGCCGCACCCATGTCTGGAAGCCGCTCCTGCACGAGGTCGCGGCAGGCTCGCTTGACGCCAACCTCGACGAGGTGGGCTATGGCGGCCACGCCGCGCGCTGGGGCTACCGCTACTTCAACGGCACGCTCGAATCCATCGACCGCGCCGCCGGGGAAATCGTCACCGCCCCCCTGATCGACGCCGACGGGGCCGAGGTCATCG
Organism: Rhodobacteraceae bacterium UBA996; assembly: GCA_002291955.1. GTDB lineage: Bacteria > Pseudomonadota > Alphaproteobacteria > Rhodobacterales > Rhodobacteraceae > UBA996. The sequence goes on from DBBA01000406.1 coordinate 17,712, forward strand.
GCCGCCACCGCATCCGCTACGACTGGCTCGTCATCGCCATCGGCGGCGTGTCGAACGACTTCGGCACCCCCGGCGTGCGCGAGAACGCGATGTTCCTGGAACGCCGCGCCGACGCCGACCGCTTCCGCGACCGCCTGCTGAACGCCTGCTTCCGGGTGAACGTGGCGGCCCAGGGCGGCCAGGCGGACGCCACCGTGCGCGTCTGCATCGTCGGCGGGGGCGCCACGGGGGTCGAACTGTCGGCCGAACTCTACAACGCCGCCAAGGGGTTGCGCACCTACGGGCTGGAAGTCTTCGACGACAAGCGGCTCAAGGTGACGCTGCTGGAAGCCGGTCCCCGCATCCTGCCGCAACTGGACGAGGAACTGGCGACCGCCGCGCAGGACAGCCTGACGGGCCTCGGCGTGGACGTGCGCACCGGCACCCAGGTCGTGCGCATCGACCCGGACGCGGTGCATACCAAGGACGGCGGCACCATCGACGCCGACCTCATCGTCTGGGCCGCGGGCGTGCGCGGCGCGCACGAGGCAGCAGGGATGAGCGACCTCGAGATGAACCGCCTGGCGCAATTCGTCGTTCGCCCCACGCTGCAGACAACGCAGGACGACCGCATCTTCGCCATCGGCGATTGCGCGTCCTGCACCCTGCCGGGCCAGACGCGGCCCGTGCCGCCCCGCGCCCAGTCCGCCCACCAGATGGCCAGCCACGTGTTCCGCAACCTGATCGCGGGCATGGACCGGCGCCCGATGACCGACTTCCGCTACAGCGACCACGGCAGCCTGGTGTCGCTGTCGCGCTTTGCTGCGGTGGGCAGCCTGATGGGCAACCTGATCGGCGGGCGCATGGCGGTCGAGGGGCGGCTGGCGCGGCTCGCCTATGCCTCGCTCTACCGCATGCACATTCTGGCGATCCACGGGCGCCTGCGCGGGATCGCGCTGATCCTGGTGGGCCATGTGAACCAGATCGTGCGCCCGCGGCTGAAGCTGCACTGATGGCCTTTCCTTTGCCACCCATCGCCCGCATATCCGCGCCATGATCCCTCGCCTGTCCACCGAAACCCCGCCCACCCTCGACGAGATCGAGGCGATGGCCCGCGCCGCCGTCGACGCCCTGCCCGAGGCGTTCCGCGTCCACGCCCGCGCCGTGGCCCTGCGGGTCGAGGATTTCGCCCCCGACGACATCCTGTCCGACATGGAGATGGACGACGCGTTCGAACTGACTGGCCTCTATGACGGCGTGCCGATGACCGAAAAGTCGGTCAGCGACCAGCCGACGCGGCCCGACACGGTGTGGCTCTTCCGCCGCCCGATCCTCGATGAATGGGCCGCGCGGGGCGACATCGAACTGGGGGCGCTCGTGGCCCATGTGGTGGTGCACGAATTCGCGCACCATTTCGGCTGGTCCGACGACGACATCGCGGCGATCGACCGCTGGTGGGAAACCGACTGACCGCCCGCCTGCGCGTCCGCGCACAGGGTCCGTGCGCCGAAACCCTATCCCGGGACGCCCGTATCACCCGCCCGTGACTGGCCGCACCGCGCCCAGGGGCTAAGCTTCCGTCCGTCACAACCACGGGAGGCCGCACCATGACCGAACCGACCCTGACCCGCCGCACTGCCCTTGCCGGCGCCGCAAGCCTGCCCTTCGCGGCCGCCGCCCTGTCGGGCCGCCCCGCACAGGCCGCAGCGCCCATGCTGGGATCGTCCTTCCAGCCCTTCAACCGCTTCAAGCTCGGCAGCTTCGAGGTGACGGCGCTGCTTGGCGGCACCCGCACGGTGGACAACCCGCAGCAGATCTTCGGCGCGAACGTCTCGGCCGAGACCTTTGCCGCCGCCGCCGCCGCGGCCTTCCTGCCCACCGACCGCGCGCAGTTCTTCTTCACGCCGACCGTGGTGAACACGGGCGCCGAACTCGTGCTGTTCGACGCAGGCCTGGCGCCCGAGGCGATCACCGGCGCGCTGGCGGCGGCGGGCTACACGCCCGACCAGGTGGACGTGGTCGTGCTGACCCACATGCACGGCGACCATATCGGCGGGCTTGGCGCTGCGGGCGCGACCTTTGCCAACGCGCGCTTCGTCACCGGGCAGGTGGAATTCGACGCCTGGGCCGCCCAGACGAACGAAGGCTTCGACGCCAACGTGCGCCCGCTGGCCGACAAGACCACCTTCATCGGCGACGGTGGCAGCGTGGTGTCGGGGATCACCGGCATGGCCGCCTTCGGCCATACGCCGGGCCACATGATCTACATGCTGGAATCGGGCGGCCAGCAGCTGGTGATCACCGCCGACACCGCGAACCACTACGTCTTCTCGCTGGCGAATCCCGACTGGGAAGTGTCCTTCGACATGGACAAGGCGGCGGCGGCGGCGACCCGGCGCAGCGTGTTCGGCATGCTGGCCGCGGACCGCGTGCCCTTCATCGGCTACCACATGCCCTTCCCGGCGATGGGCTTCGTGGAAACCGCGGGCGACGGGTTCCGCTATGTGCCCGCGACCTACCAGATGATGCTGAACGGCTGATCCGGCCGGGTGACCGGAACCCAAGGGGCGTCCCGCGACACCGCGGGGCGCCCTTTCACCATTGATCCCCCCCATTGATCCCGGCCGCAAGGCATGGTCAGGCTCGGTTCCGACCGATGCCGGAGCCGCGCCTTGCCCTCGATCCTGACCGTGACCCTGAACCCGACCGTGGACCTGGCGACCTCCGCCCCCGCCATCGTGCCGGAACTGAAGCTGCGCTGCGCCAGCCCCCAGGTGGACCCGGGCGGCGGCGGCATCAACGTCAGCCGCGCGATCCGGCTACTGGGCGGGCGGTCCACCGCGCTAGTGGCCATCGGCGGCGCGCAGGGGGCGCGCCTCTTGGAGTTGCTGACCGAGGAAGGCATCGCCACCGTCGGCTTCCAGGGCCCGGGCGAAACGCGGCTGTCCCTGTCGGTCATGGACCTGGCGACGAAGCAGCAGTTCCGCTTCGTCATGCCGGGACCGGAATGGTCGGAACGCGACGTCAAGCGCGCGCTGGATACGCTGGATCAGGCGACCGGCAGCGACACGCTGGTGGTCCTGTCGGGCAGCCAGCCGCCCGGCGTGGCCAAGACCTTCCCCGCGATTCTCGGTGCCCATATCCACGGCCGCGCGGCGCGGGTGATCGTGGACACCTCGGGCCCCGCGCTGCACGCGCTGGTGGAACAGCCGTCCGACGGGGTGCATGTCCTGCGCATGGACGGCGAGGAGGCCGAGGAACTGGCCCGCAAACCCCTGACCGAGGTCGCGGACACCGCCACCTTCGCCCGGGGCCTTGTGGCGCGCGGCGTGGCGCAGATCGTGATCGTTGCGCGCGGCGCGGACGGGTCGGTGCTGGCCGCGGGGGGCGACGCCTGGCACGCGGTCAGCACGCGGCCCGTGCCCGTGGTCAGCAAGGTCGGCGCGGGCGACAGCTTCGTCGGCGCCTTCACCCTCGCGCTGGCCCGCGGCGACGCGCTGCCCGATTGCCTGGCACTGGCCGTGGCGGCGGCCAGTGCGGCCGTGATGTCCGACGGCACCCGGCTGTGCGACCCTCATGTGGTGGCTTGCCTGCGCCCCGAGGTGGCCGTGCGCGCGGTGTAGGCCAGGCGGAGGCGGGGGGCTCTGCCCCCCGGCGAGGCTGATGCCTCGCTCCCCCCGGGATACTTGAGACAGGATGAAGGGAAAGGGGCTGTCTCAGGTCCTGACGCCCGCAAACCGCGTCGCCCAGTCGGCGCGCTGTTCATCCGTGATCTTGGCGAACAGCACCTCGGGCGTGGTGAAGGCGTGGCCCGGGGGGAGTGCCGCCAGCGCCGCGGCCACGTCGTCGGGCCAGCCGTCGTCGGTGTTCATCGCCGCCCGCAGCGTCGCCGCCGCATCGGGGATGAAGGGCGCGGACAGCACCGCGTAAAGCCGGATCAGGTTCAGGGACAGCCGCACCATCATGGCCGCCGCGTCCGGGTCGGTCTTGACCGCCGTCCAGGGCGCCGCCGCCTGCAGGTACTCGTTCCCCGCCACCCAGATCGCGCGAAGCGCCCCCGCCGCCTTGCGCACCTCGATCGCGTCCATGTGCGCCTGGTACTCGGCCACCCGTGCGCTCAGGTCCGCGATCAGCGCCTGTTCCCGGTCGCCATAGGCCCCGCCCGCGGGCACCACCTCGCCGAACCTGGACCGGCAGAACTTGGTCACCCGGCTGACGAAGTTGCCCAGCACATCGGCCAGGTCCTTGTTCACCGAGACCTGGAAGTTGTCCCAGGTGAATTCGCTGTCCGACGTCTCGGGCGCGTGGCTCAGCAACCACCAGCGCCAGTAGTCGGCGGGCAGGATCGACAGCGCCTGGTCCATGAACACGCCGCGGCCCTGCGAGGTGGAGAACTGGCCGCCGTCGTAGTTCAGGTAGTTGAACGACTTGATGTAATCCACGAGCTTCCAGGGCTCGCCGGACCCCAGGATCGTCGCCGGGAAGGACAGCGTGTGGAACGGCACGTTGTCCTTGCCCATGAACTGGACATAGCGCACGTCGGCCGCGCCCTTGTCGGTGCGCCACCAGCGTTCCCACGCGGCGTCCGTCCGGCCGGTCGCCGCCGCCCATTCGCCCGCACAGGCGATGTATTCGATGGGCGCGTCGAACCAGACGTAGAAGACCTTGCCGTCCATCCCCGCCCAGGGCGCGCCGTCGAACTGCGCGGGTACGCCCCAGTCCAGGTCGCGGGTGATGCCGCGGTCCTGCAACCCGTCGCCGTCGTTCAGCCATTTCTTCGCGATGGAGGTGGTCAGGACCGGCCAGTCGGTCTTGCCCTCGATCCAGTCCGACAATTGCCCGCGCATGGCGGACTGGCGCAGGAACAGGTGCTTGGTTTCCCGCAACTCCAGGTCGGTCGCGCCCGACACCGCCGAGCGCGGATCGATCAGGTCGGTCGGGTCGAGCTGCTTGGTGCAGTTCTCGCACTGGTCGCCGCGGGCGCGGGTGTAGCCGCAGTTCGGACACGTCCCCTCGATGTAGCGGTCGGGCAGGAAGCGGCCGTCGGTCGGCGAATACATCTGCCGCTCGGTGACTTCGGCGATCAGCCCGGCCTGGCCCAGCCGCGTGGCGAAATGCTGGGTGAGCCGGTGGTTCTGCGGGGACGACGACCGGCCGAACATGTCGAAGGACAGGCGGAACCCGTCCGACAACTCCTTTTGCACCGCATGCATCCGCGCGCAGTAGTCGGTCACCGGTTCCCCGGTCTTGGCTGCGGCCAGTTCCGCGGGCGTGCCGTGTTCGTCGGTGGCGCACAGGAACAGCACCTCGTGGCCCCGCGCGCGGTTGTAGCGGGCGTACAGGTCAGCGGGCAGCTGGCTGCCCACCAGATTGCCCAGATGCTTGATCCCGTTGATGTAGGGTAAGGCGGATGTGATCAGGATGCGGGCCATGCAGGCGCCCCCGGGGCTGGCGAAAAAGTCAGTCGGCCCCGATCCTTACCGCAGCGATCACGGCAGCGCCAGCGGCGCGAAACACGCCCACAAGACGATTGACGGACCGGGGGGCCCTGGCCCACTCTGCCCCCCGAAGTCCCATTGCCCACAGGGTTTTTCATGCGCGCGACGATATTCGGCGGCCCCCTGGCCGCACTCCTGGTGTCCACCGCCCTGGCCACGCCCGCGCTGGCCCAGGGCGGCTTTGCGGTCGAGGTCGGGCCACCCCTCGACAGCTGGGTCGGCATCCGCATCCCGCTGCGCGCCTTCGCGCATACCGTGGAACCGGCGGCGGGCTATGTGCGCGGCTGCCTGGGCCATGTGGGGCCGGAGGGCAGCGCGGTCGCGCTCGACGTGACCGAGCGGATGGAGACGCTGACCATCACCGCGGCCGACGACGCCATCGCGGCTTTGGTCCTGGGCACCCCGGACGGCCTCTTTCGCTGCGTGCTGCGCGGCGCGGACGGGCTGACGGCGGCGCGGCTGGACAACGTGGCGCCCGGTCGCTATCGCGTCTGGCCCGCAGCGGCGGCCGAAGGCTCGGCCGTCGACACGCGCCTCACCGTGGCCGACCGGCCGCTGTCGGCGCTGGAGTTGCGCGGGCTGGACATCGCGACCCTGGGCGCGCCGCGCGCGGGCGCGCATGTTTTCACGGCCGAGGATCCGCGTCAGACCCTGGTCCAGGCGGCGACGCTGTTCGCAGAATCGCCGATGGGCCCGCTGAACCCCACCGGCTATTGCGCGGGCTACGGCCGGTTCGACGCCCCCGACGCGACCCTGACGCTGACCGCCAATGAGGCGATGCTGAGCGTCTTCGCCCGCGCCGAGCGCGACCTGACCATCGCCGTGCGCGCCCCCGACGGGCGGATGTTCTGCAACGACGACAGTTTCGGCCTGGACCCCGGCGTGATGATCGACGCGGCGCCGGCGGGCGATTACCTGATCTTCGTGGGCGGCTTTTCGCAGGGGGGGGGCGGGGTCTATGACCTCTTCGCCAGCCGCGGCGTGCCGTCCTGGACGGGCGTTCCCTTCGAGGCGGGCGAGCCGCGGGCGGGCTATGTCCCGTTTGATCCGTCCCTGGCCGTGCAGGGGCAGGTGCTGGCCCAGGGTCCGATTGTGGCGACCGACCCGCTCGGGTCGCTGCCGCACGGGCTCGTGTGCCCGGGGTTCATCGGCGCCAGCGCGCCGGATGTGGTGCTGAGCCTCAGCGGCCCGCACGAGTATTTCAGCCTCTACGCCACCTCGGACACCGATCTGGTGCTGGCGGTGCGCGGGCCCGATGGCGTCTGGCAATGCAGCGACGATGCGCATTTCTTCCACCCGG
>DBBA01000316.1:0-266 GCA_002291955.1 Rhodobacteraceae bacterium UBA996
CACGGGCAGATGGCGTGGATGGCGGATCGCGCGGCGTGGCGCGGTGATCCCGCGGCGCTGTGGGCGGACGCGCGGTCGGTCGTGATGCTGGCCGAAATCTATACGCCGGATGGCGACCCGCTGGCGACGCTGGCGCAGCCCGATGTGGGCACGATCAGCGTCTATGCCCGCAACCGCGACTACCACGATGTGGCCAAGGCGCGGGCCAAGCGGTTGGCGCGCTGGCTGGTGGATCAGGGCGGCGGGGTGAAGGTGTTCGTGGACAC
>DBBA01000316.1:621-6966 GCA_002291955.1 Rhodobacteraceae bacterium UBA996
GTGATGGAAAAGCCGCTGGCCGCCGCCGCGGGGCTGGGCTGGCAGGGCAAGCACACGAACCTGCTGGCGCGCGATCTGGGCAACTTCTTCTTCCTGGCGGCGGTGTTCACCACGCTGGAATTCGACCCTGATCCGGCGGAAACCGACCATTGCGGGACCTGCACCGCCTGCCTTGACGTGTGTCCGACGCAGGCCTTTCCGGCGCCCCGGGTGCTGGATGCCCGGCGCTGTGTCAGCTACCTGACCATCGAGCACCGCGGTCCGGTGCCCGAGGATCTGCGCGAGGGCCTTGGCAACCGGATCTATGGTTGCGACGACTGTCTGGCCGTCTGCCCGTGGAACAAGTTCGCGGCTGCGGCGACCGAGGTGAAGTATGCCGCCCGCGACGACCTGCGCGCGCCGCCGCTGGCGGACCTGGCCCAGCTTGACGATGCCGCGTTCCGGGCGCGGTTCGCGGGGTCGCCGATCAAGCGGATCGGGCGCGACCGCTTCGTGCGGAATGTCCTTTATGCCATCGGCAATTCCGGCCTGCCGCCCCTGCGCGCCGTGGCAGCGGACCGGCTGGGCGATGCCGACGATGCCGTGCGGGATGCCGCCGCCTGGTCCGTCGCGCGGCTGTCCTGACGGGATCTTTATTGGGACCGGGGCGCCCCGGCCCCTATCTGTCGGCCAGACACGGAGGTTTCCCATGCGCATCCTTGCCGCCCTGCTGATCGCCGCCGCCGTTCCCGCCAGTGCCAGCGAGCCCTGGCCGCAGGACGATCCGAACACCCGCCTGCAACCGGCCTTTGCGGGCCAGACCCGCGCGCCCGCGGCGCTGTCGGGAGTGGCGCCGGTGGTGGAAACCTTTGCCGAGGGGCTGGAGAACCCCTGGGGCATCGCGGCGCTGCCGGATGGCGGGTATCTGGTGACGGAACGGCCCGGGCGGCTGCGCGTGGTCTCGGCCAGCGGCGAGGTCGGGCCGCCGGTCGCAGGTGTGCCGCAAGTGCTGGCCGAACGGCAAGGTGGGCTGCTGGACGTTGCGCTGGACCGCGATTTCGGCGCGAACAGGGTCGTCTACCTGAGCTATGCGAAGCCGCTTCCGGGCGGTCTGTCGGCCACGGCGGTGGCGCGGGGCGTCCTGTCGGCGGACGGTACCGCGCTGACCGACGTGCAGGACATCTTCGAACAGACGCCCCCCAGCCCGACGCCCATGCACTATGGCAGCCGCATCGTCCTGGCCCCGGACGGCACGCTGTTCGTGACCTTGGGCGAGCGGTCGTCGAACCGCGAACGGGTCCTCGCGCAGGACAACCGCACCACCTATGGCAAGGTCGTGCGCATCGGCACCGATGGCAGCATCCCTGCCGACAACCCCCTTGCGGGCGGTGCGGGGAACCCCGCGATCTGGTCCTTCGGCCACCGCAACCCGCAGGGCGCGGCGCTGGACGGGCAGGGCACCCTGTGGGCGGTGGAGCACGGACCGCGCGGGGGCGATGAACTCAACCGCGTGGAACCCGGCCGCAACTACGGCTGGCCGGTCATCACCTATGGCATCAACTATGGCGGCACATCGGTCGGCGACGGCATCGCCGTGCAGGACGGGATGGAACAGCCGGTCTACTACTGGGATCCGGTGATCGCCCCGGGCGGGATGCTGTTCTACGACGGCGCGATGTTCCCCGAATGGCGGGGCGATGCGCTGATCGCCTCGCTCAACCCCGGCGGCCTCGTGCGGCTCGCCATGGACGGCAACCGCGTGACGGGCGAGGAACGGTTCCTGGAATTCCAGGACCGCATCCGCGATGTGGAACAGGCCCCCGACGGGTCGCTCCTGCTGCTGGTCGATGCGCCGTCGGGGGTGATCCTGCGCCTGTCGCGCTGATCGGTGCGACTCGGGCGCCTTCCGTGCTAGGGTGACGGTCCCGGGGCTTTGACCAGCCCCCGACCCGAGAGGAGAGGGCCCATGGCCAGACATCCGATCGACCGCCCGCATACCCCCGATGACGGCACGCGGGCGCAGCACTACGCCGACATCGAACGCCGTACCGGCGACGAGACGAAGCACCCCAAGGTGGACGCCCTGTCGCGCCGCGCCCACACGCCTGACGATGGGCGCCGGGTGACCGAGTTCGCGCGGATCGCGCGCGGCAAGACCGCCTGAGGGTTTCGCAGGCCGCATGGCGGCGCTAGGCATGGGCGGACGCAACAGGATCCGCCCATGCAGCCCTTGCGCGGGATTGCCCTCAAGCTCGCCTCGATGCTGGTGTTCTCGGCGATGGCCGCGATCATCAAGGCCACGGCCGAGACCATCCCGCCCGGACAGGCGGTGTTCTTCCGGTCGTTCTTCGCGATCCCGGTGATCCTGGTCTGGCTGGTGGCGCAGGGGCACCTGCATGACGGGCTGCGCGTGCGCGACCCGTTCGGCCACCTGTGGCGGGGCGTCGTGGGCGCGGGTGCGATGGGGATGGGGTTTGCCGGGCTGGGCCTGCTGCCCTTGTCCGAGGTCACGGCGCTGGGCTATGCTGCGCCGCTGCTGACGGTCGTGTTCGCCGCCATGTTCCTGGGCGAACAGGTGCGGCTGTTCCGCCTGTCCGCGGTGGCGATGGGGCTGGTCGGCGTGCTGATCGTGCTGTCGCCGCGGCTGTCGGTCGATGCCGGGTCCGCGGATGTGCGCCAGCAGCTGGGCGCGATGGTGGTGCTGACCGGGGCCGTGCTGACCGCGCTGGCGCAGGTCTTCGTGCGCAAGCTGGTGCATACCGAAGGGACCGCGGCCATCGTGTTCTGGTTTTCCGTCACCTGTTCGGTGCTGGCGCTGGTGACCCTGCCCTTTGGCTGGGCCTGGCCCGATCCGCTGACCTTCGGTCTGCTGGTGGTGACGGGGATCCTGGGCGGGCTGGGGCAGATCCTGCTGACCTCCAGCTACCGCAACGCCGATGCCTCGCTCATCGCGCCGTTCGAATATGCGTCGATGATCATTGCGCTGGCGGTCGGGTTCTTCCTGTTCGGCGAGATGCCGACGCCCGTCATGCTGCTGGGCGCCGCGATCATCATTGCCGCGGGCGTGCTGATCATCTGGCGCGAACGGCAACTGGGGCTGGAACGCGCCCGCCAGCGCAAGGCGATGACGCCGCAGGGCTGACCCCCGCACTGACGGCACATGGCAGACCGGGCCGCCTAGTCCGACGACAGGTCGGACGGTGGCAGCAGGGCAGTCTTCATCCGCCAGGCATCCGACGCCGTGCGCAGGCCGATGGCGGCGCTGGACAGGGGATAGGGGCCAAGCTGCGATGCCCCCACCTCGAACAGGATCGTCGGCGGTCCGGGGGCGCGCTGCACCCGGATCAGCGCCTGCGCCCCCGTCGCGGCAAAACCGCGGCGCAGGTCGGCGGTCAGCGAGTCCTCTGACAGCTGGCTGTCGGCGGGCAGGGTCACGATGGCCACCACCGCGCCCCCCACCCCACGGTCGGCCTCGAACGCCACAAGGCGTTCGATGGTGACCGACAGCGGCCGGAACGTGGGATCGCCGGTGATGCCATACCAGAGCAGCGCCAGCGCCGTCGGCGTCGTCAGCGCCACAAGCGCGAACAGGATGGTGACAAGCGGGTGGCGGCGCGACATGGGCTGGCCCTTTGGCAGGACGGCAGTCTAGGCTCGCAGGGTAAGGGGCGGGTTAACGGACGTCTCAACGAGGGATGCAACGGCGCAGTGGTACTCCTATATGTTGTTGACTCTTTGTTTCACGGGATTCCGGTTACACTGAGACTGTGCTTTGACTGAGCACGAGGGAACATGGCTCAGGTATTCTCGGACATGACGTCTGTGATCGAGGAGATCGTACGTCAAGAACTCGGGAGTGACCGGGTGGAGCGGATTCACGTTTTGAACGAACTTGGGTCTGACGATGAGCCCTTGCTCCGCGTCCTAGTAATCTACCCTGACCGAAAGAAGCGGTTTGCGGCGGCAGAAATGCTTCGGACGCTGACTGCTGTGCGCAACCACGTTCGCGACAAGGGTGCAGAGGCGTTCCCCATGCTTTCGTTCCTGCCTGCCGACGAGGCGGATCAGGTTGCGCCTCGACCCAGCTAGCTTTCTCCTGTGTGCCAGAAAGCTCGCGCGGAGTGGCCAAGGCAAGGGTCGGCCACGACAAGCAGATCTTCGGCGTGCAATAAGCTCAGCGTCCTACTCACTATTCCATCAGTTGTGTGCAGACTATGCGGACTTCCTTGTTGGACGGAACCGCACCGGAACACATGACGAAGCGTGGCGGAGAGCCTACCGAAGCATAGAGCACGGTGTTGCGCGTGACCGTGCCGACAAAGCCGACCTCCGGAATTTCGATCAGTCGATACAAGATTTTGCTGCCAAGTTCTCTGATCTTCAGGAGAAACGATACGGAGCCGACTACGACCCAGTGTTCCAGATGTCTCGCGAGGAAGTTCTAAATGACCTTGAGCAGGCAGAGTTTGTCTTGACCAACTATCGGGCAACTTCCGCTCGGCAGAGGCGTGCCTTCCTCGCGATCTTGACGGGCTACTCCCGACGTTTGCCCTCTTACGCCCGCACCAGCCGCTCGTAATCCTCGGCCACCTGCCGGGTCAGCGCGCCGACCTCGAAGTTCGTGTCGCCGATCTGGCCCACCGGCGTGACCTCGGCCGCGGTGCCGGTCAGCCAGCACTGCTGGAACCCTTCCAGTTCGGACGGCAGGATATGGCGCTCGTGCACCTTGATCTGCCGGTCCTTCAGGATGCCCATCACGGTCCGCCGCGTCAGCCCCGACAGGAAGCAGTCGGCGAGCGGCGTGTGCACCTCGCCGTCCTTCACGAAGAAGATGTTCGCACCGGTCGCCTCGGCGATGTAGCCGCGATAGTCGAACATCATCGCGTCCGAACAGCCCTTCGCCTCGGCCTCGTGCTTGGACATGGTGCAGATCATGTACAGGCCCGCCGCCTTGGCGTGGCTTGGCGCGGTTTCCGGGCTCGGCCGCTTCCACCGGGCCACGTCCAGCTTCGCGCCCTTGAACTTGGCATCGCCATAGTAGCTGCCCCAGGCCCAGGCCGCGATGGCCAGCCGCACCGGGTTGCGGCGCGACGACACGCCCATGTCCTCGCCCACGCCGCGCCAGGCGATGGCGCGCACATAGGCGTCGGTGAAGCCGTTCGCCGCGAGGACCTGCGCCTTCGCCGCCTCGATCTCGTCAACCGTGTAGGGGATCGTCATCCCCAGCGTGTTGGCCGAGAAGTGCAGCCGTTCCGAATGGTCGCGCGACAGGAAGATCTTCCCGCCATAGGCCCGCTCACCCTCGAACACCGCCGACGCGTAGTGCATCGCGTGGGACAGGATATGCACGTTCGCGCCCCGCCACGGCACCATCTGCCCGTCGAGCCAGATCAATCCGTCGCGGTCGTCGTAGCTGGCCATCCCCTGATCCTTTCGCCTGCCGGAACGTGGCTTGTTGCGCAGACGGCCCGCCCGTGGGAAGAAAGTTGCGCGACAGCACGGGATCGCTACCAACCCGGTCTTGGAATGTCAACAAGACTGACGTAAACTGGCGCCCAGCGACGGACGGAGGACGACGGATGGCCGAAGGCGGACAGGGCGGCGGCGAGGCGCTTCTGTTCCTGACGGACGAGCAGCTGCGCAAGGGCATCGAGGCGATGTTCTTCGCCTATCGCGGCTTCACGGCCGATCCCGACCGCATCCTGGAAAAGCACGGCTTCGGCCGCGCCCACCACCGCGCCATCCACTTCATCGGCCGCAGCCCCGGCACGTCGGTCAACAACCTGCTGGCGATCCTCGGCGTCACCAAGCAGTCGCTGAACCGCGTGCTGCGCGCCCTGATCGAGGCCGGGCTGGTCGAAAGCCGCGTCGGCCGCCGCGACAAGCGCGAGCGGCACCTGCACCTGACCCCCGCGGGCGAGGCGCTGGAACGCGAACTGTCCGACGCCCAGCGCGCCCGCATGCGCGCGGCCTATCGCGCCGCCGGGGCGCAGGCGGTGGCGGGGTTCCGCACCGTGCTGGAAGCGATGATGGACGGCGAGCAGCGCCGCCAGTACCTTGCCCTGCGCGAGGCATCACCGTGACCACCACCCCAAACGCAACGTCACCGGCCAACGACATCCACCTGCTGATCGTCGATGACGACGATCGCATCCGCGGCCTGTTGCAGAAATTCCTGATCCGCAACGGGTTCTATGCCACCGCCGCGCGCGACACCGCCCATGCCCGGCGCATCCTGTCGGGCCTCGACTTCGACCTGATCATCCTGGACGTGATGATGCCGGGCGAGGATGGCGTGGCCTTCACCCGCGCCATTCGCGAACGCAGCGACACGCCGATCATCCTTCTCACCGCGCGGGGCGAGAC